>NZ_MDGW01000611.1:0-39767 GCF_001712525.1 Shigella sp. FC1661 | reverse complement strand
TTTCTGGTGCGTACCGGGCTGAGAGGCGGTGTAAGTGAACTGTAGTTGCCATGTTTTACGGCAATGAGAGCAGAGATAGCGCTGATGTCCGGCAGTGCTTTTGCCGTTACGCACCACGCCTTCAGTAGCGGAGCAGGAAGGGCATCTGATGGAAATGGAAGCCACGCAAGCACCTTAAAATCACCATCATACACTAAATCAGTAAGTTGGCAGCATTACCGCTTATCAGGCCTACGTTATTTCAGCAATATATTGAATTTACGTGCTTTTGTGGGCCGGACAAAGCGTTTACGCCGCATCCGGCATGAACAAAGCTCACGTTGTTAACAATCAGAAATGCCGGGAATAAATCCCGGCATTTTCATAATCAGAAGTTGTAACCTACTACCAGGTAACCACCCCAGCCGGTAGAGCGAACGTTGAAGTTGCCGTTGCCGAAGTTCAGTTCTGCATCGTCGTTCCACTGACCACCGTCGTGCCAGTAACGAGCTACGACAGAGTAGTGCCAGTGATCGTAGTTCAGAGCCAGAATATGGCTGGAAGCGATAGAGTTATTAGTACGGGTCTTAATACCGTTGATTGCGTTACCGCTGTCATCCCCTAAATCGGAACCCCAGTCGAAGTTGGTGAAGCCGATGTAGCTCAGCTGACCGCCCCACAGATCGGTAATCGGCACAAAGTATTTAATTTTGAAACGGTAACCGTCCCACTCGTTTTCGTTCGCTGCGCCATAGTTCTGCCACTGGTATTTCGCATAGACGTTCATGGACAGGCTCATCGGCAGACCAGTATCGATGTCGGTACCCAGACCCATGTACCAGGTGCTCTGGCGACCATTTTTATTACGACCCATGTCGTAAATGTAGTTGTTCGCGAAGTACCACTCTTTGAACGGACCGAAGTTAAGGTCAGTATTGGTCAGCTTGTCGATGGAGAAACGTGGTTCGATTTCCATAAACAGCGGAGAACCGTGGTTCCAGATACCTTTAGCATCGGAGTTACCGCCGAAGAATACCGGCGCATCCGCATAACCATAGAAGTCGAACCAGTCTTTTTTAGCGAATGCTTCGTACTCAAGGTAGGTATCGTTGCGGATCTGCGGTCCGAAACGGGTGTGATAGCTTCCGACAACGTTAACGCTCTGGTGCCACCAGTCGGAAAGATACTGCGGTTTGTCGTTTTCAGCTGCGTTGACAGTAAAAGACGAAGAGAGCGCCAGTACCGCACCGGCTGCCAGTAATGTTTTTTTCATATGTATGCCACTGTTTGAAAATCCCTTGCGGGAGTGAAAAAGGCGCAAATTGCGTTTCTAAATATTTCGTATACAGAGGAGCCTATTATAAAAATCATTGCTCACAAAAATATGTTTCGTTTCACAGTTCTATCATTTACGTAATCGATTGCGTTCACGTTTACACACATTCGGGCGGGGATTGTACTGACTTTCGCCCTTGTTGCAAACTTTTACTATCAATCCAGGTGATGTAAGCAGAGTAACAAAATGACGGGGAAAGATGTTGCGGGACGCACAAAATCGTCCCGAAATACGTTTACTGCATAACAGGTTGAATGTCGTGGATACGTACAAAGCCTAACTGATCCACAGAAATCCCCTTTAATTGTAACGGAATATCAACATCGCTGGGGGCGAGGACGCTGGCAGGGGCATTAATCAATTGATTCTGCACATTGATTTCCTGAAAGTTGTCTATTGTTCCCTGAATTTGCCCATATTCAACAGTTCCGCTGAATGCGGGCAAGGGATCATTCGACTCACCCTGAATACGTAGTGTAAGGGGGGTGCCATCTGTATCAGGCGTAATATTCACCAGCGACATACGTAAAGTACCGATCTGGCTTTCCAGTCTTGCCGGTGTTTTCGCTCCAGGCAGAAGGTAACCCCCACTGCTGGATTTTGCATTCAGCCTGTTTTGCTGAGTGATTTTGACTGTTTCTTGATTGAGTTGCGTCATCTCCTGGTTCAGCGTGCTGACGCTGTGTTTCATCTGTCGCACTTCACTTTGCTGCACACAGGCGCTAAGGCTGAACAGGCTTCCCAGCAGGAGCAGTCGAAAAACGTTAGTATTCATAGGTCGTCCCTTTCTCGTCGCAATTAGCCTAATGGTAGAGGGTAAAAGCAGCGAAAGCATCGATCCTTTATCTCAAAAGCGTTGCGCCTTTGTTGTATCGTCAGTTCAGGGTAAAATAGATTTCCGTTAACCACCTGGTCAGGACGCCGTATGCATTGCCCATTCTGTTTCGCCGTGGACACTAAGGTAATTGACTCTCGTCTCGTGGGCGGGGGTTCATCCGTACGCCGCCGTCGGCAGTGTCTGGTGTGTAATGAACGTTTCACCACCTTTGAAGTGGCGGAGCTGGTTATGCCGCGTGTTGTAAAAAGCAACGACGTGCGTGAACCGTTTAATGAAGAGAAATTGCGTAGCGGAATGCTGCGGGCGCTGGAAAAACGTCCGGTGAGTTCCGATGACGTTGAAATGGCAATCAATCATATTAAATCGCAGCTGCGCGCCACCGGTGAGCGCGAAGTACCGAGCAAGATGATTGGCAATCTGGTGATGGAGCAATTGAAAAAGCTCGATAAAGTCGCCTATATCCGTTTTGCCTCTGTCTACCGCAGTTTCGAAGATATCAAAGAATTTGGCGAAGAGATCGCGCGCCTGGAGGACTAAGCCGTGCAGGACGAGTATTACATGGCGCGGGCGCTAAAGCTGGCGCAACGAGGACGTTTTACCACCCACCCCAACCCAAATGTCGGGTGCGTCATTGTCAAAGATGGCGAAATTGTCGGTGAAGGTTACCATCAACGAGCGGGTGAACCACATGCCGAAGTACACGCGTTGCGTATGGCGGGTGAAAAAGCCAAAGGTGCAACGGCGTATGTGACACTCGAACCTTGCAGCCATCACGGCCGTACGCCGCCTTGCTGTGATGCTTTAATTGCCGCAGGTGTGGCGCGCGTGGTTGCCTCGATGCAAGATCCTAACCCGCAGGTCGCTGGGCGTGGACTTTACCGTCTGCAACAGGCTGGCATTGACGTCAGCCACGGCCTGATGATGAGTGAAGCCGAGCAATTGAATAAAGGCTTTCTCAAGCGGATGCGCACCGGCTTTCCTTATATTCAGTTAAAACTTGGCGCATCGCTTGATGGTCGCACGGCGATGGCGAGCGGCGAAAGCCAGTGGATCACTTCGCCCCAGGCGCGGCGTGATGTACAACGACTGCGCGCGCAAAGTCATGCCATTTTAACCAGCAGCGCCACGGTGCTGGCGGATGATCCTGCCTTAACGGTGCGTTGGTCCGAACTGGATGAACAAACTCAGGCGCTCTACCCGCAACAAAATCTCCGCCAGCCGGTACGTATTGTGATTGATAGCCAAAATCGCGTGACGCCGGAACATCACATTGTGCAGCAGCCCGGCGAAACCTGGTTCGCGCGTACGCAGGAAGATTCTCGTGAGTGGCCGGAAACGGTGCGTACCTTGCTGATTCCAGAGCATAAAGGTCATCTGGATCTGGTTGTACTGATGATGCAACTGGGTAAACAGCAGATTAACAGCATCTGGGTGGAAGCGGGGCCAACGCTCGCTGGCGCATTGCTGCAGGCGGGTTTAGTCGATGAGCTGATTGTCTATATCGCACCTAAACTATTAGGCAGCGACGCCCGTGGATTATGCACCCTGCCAGGGCTTGAGAAATTAGCCGACGCCCCCCAATTTAAATTCAAAGAGATACGTCATGTAGGCCCGGATGTTTGCCTGCATTTAGTGGGTGCATGATCTCCCGGCTCGAAAGGGAAGCAGCGCACGAAATATTATGCTAAAATCCGCCCCCCTGCGGGGCCATACTCGAACCCGAAGGAAGAAAATGAACATTATTGAAGCTAACGTTGCTACCCCGGACGCTCGCGTCGCCATCACCATCGCGCGTTTCAACAACTTTATCAATGACAGCCTGCTGGAAGGTGCAATTGACGCACTGAAACGTATCGGTCAGGTAAAAGATGAAAACATTACCGTTGTTTGGGTGCCTGGTGCCTATGAGCTGCCGCTGGCGGCGGGTGCACTGGCTAAAACCGGTAAATACGACGCGGTGATTGCGCTGGGTACGGTTATTCGTGGTGGCACTGCCCATTTTGAATATGTCGCTGGTGGTGCAAGCAACGGCCTGGCGCATGTTGCCCAGGACAGCGAAATTCCGGTTGCTTTTGGGGTTCTGACCACTGAAAGCATTGAACAAGCGATCGAACGTGCTGGCACCAAAGCTGGCAACAAAGGTGCAGAAGCTGCACTGACCGCGCTTGAAATGATTAATGTATTGAAAGCCATCAAGGCCTGAAATTAGTAAGGGGAAATCCGTGAAACCTGCTGCTCGTCGCCGCGCTCGTGAGTGTGCCGTCCAGGCGCTCTACTCCTGGCAGTTGTCCCAGAACGACATCGCTGATGTTGAATACCAGTTCCTGGCTGAACAGGATGTAAAAGACGTTGACGTCCTGTACTTCCGTGAGCTGCTGGCCGGGGTGGCGACTAATACCGCATACCTCGACGGACTGATGAAGCCATACCTGTCCCGTCTGCTGGAAGAACTGGGACAGGTAGAAAAAGCAGTACTGCGCATTGCGCTGTACGAACTGTCTAAACGTAGCGATGTGCCATACAAAGTGGCCATTAACGAAGCGATCGAACTGGCGAAATCGTTCGGCGCAGAAGACAGCCATAAGTTCGTCAACGGTGTACTCGATAAAGCAGCACCTGTGATTCGCCCTAACAAAAAGTAATATCCAGGCCGGTAGATTCACGGAAGACCGTTCCATGATCGCCGGCCTTTTCTTTTTTACCTGCTGAGGCATAACGTATGGCATGTGGCGAGTTCTCCCTGATTGCCCGTTATTTTGACCGTGTAAGAAGTTCTCGTCTTGATGTCGAACTGGGCATCGGCGACGATTGCGCACTTCTCAATATCCCCGAGAAACAGACCCTGGCGATCAGCACTGATACGCTGGTGGCGGGCAACCACTTCCTCCCTGATATCGATCCTGCTGATCTGGCGTATAAAGCACTGGCGGTGAACCTAAGCGATCTGGCAGCGATGGGGGCCGATCCGGCCTGGCTGACGCTGGCATTAACCTTGCCGGACGTAGACGAAGCGTGGCTTGAGTCCTTCAGCGACAGTTTGTTTGATCTTCTCAATTATTACGATATGCAACTCATTGGCGGCGATACCACGCGTGGGCCATTATCAATGACGTTGGGTATCCACGGCTTTGTTCCGATGGGACGAGCCTTAACGCGCTCTGGGGCGAAACCGGGTGACTGGATCTATGTGACCGGTACACCGGGCGATAGCGCCGCCGGGCTGGCGATTTTGCAAAACCGTTTGCAGGTTGCCGATGCTAAAGATGCGGACTACTTGATCAAACGTCATCTCCGTCCATCGCCGCGTATTTTACAGGGGCAGGCACTGCGCGATCTAGCAAATTCAGCTATCGATCTCTCTGACGGTCTGATTTCCGATCTCGGGCATATCGTGAAAGCCAGCGACTGCGGCGCACGTATTGACCTGGCATTGCTGCCGTTTTCTGATGCGCTTTCTCGCCATGTTGAACCGGAACAGGCGCTGCGCTGGGCGCTCTCTGGCGGTGAAGATTACGAGTTGTGTTTCACGGTGCCGGAACTGAACCGTGGAGCGCTGGATGTGGCTCTCGGACACCTGGGCGTACCGTTTACCTGTATCGGGCAAATGACCGCCGATATCGAAGGGCTTTGTTTTATTCGTGACGGTGAACCTGTTACGTTAGACTGGAAAGGATATGACCATTTTGCCACGCCATAAAGATGTCGCGAAAAGTCGCCTGAAGATGAGTAATCCGTGGCATCTACTTGCTGTCGGATTCGGAAGTGGATTAAGCCCGATCGTTCCTGGGACGATGGGCTCGCTGGCAGCGATTCCGTTCTGGTATCTGATGACCTTTTTGCCCTGGCAGCTCTACTCGCTGGTGGTGATGCTGGGGATCTGTATCGGCGTCTATCTTTGTCATCAGACCGCAAAAGATATGGGCGTGCACGATCACGGCAGCATTGTTTGGGACGAATTTATTGGTATGTGGATCACGCTCATGGCGCTGCCGACCAATGACTGGCAGTGGGTTGCCGCCGGGTTTGTGATTTTCCGTATTC
The DNA here is from genome assembly GCF_001712525.1 of Shigella sp. FC1661. Classification (NCBI taxonomy): domain Bacteria; kingdom Pseudomonadati; phylum Pseudomonadota; class Gammaproteobacteria; order Enterobacterales; family Enterobacteriaceae; genus Shigella; species Shigella sp. FC1661. Next base: position 33,573 of record NZ_MDGW01000611.1, on the reverse strand, counting down.
TGGATATGTGGAAACCGTGGCCGATCCGCTGGTTTGATCGCAATGTGCATGGCGGCATGGGGATCATGATAGATGATATTGTCGCCGGGGTGATCTCCGCTGGCATCCTGTACTTTATTGGTCATCACTGGCCGCTGGGCATTCTGTCGTAGTTGTGCACCGATGCCTGATGTGACGCTTGTTGCGTCTCATCAGGCCTGGACTCTTATTTAAATCCTACTACCGGATGCGGTTTATACGGCGTTTCCAGTTCGGCAATCTGTTCCGGCTTCAAAGTGATATCCACCGCGTTCAATAGCTCATCAAGCTGTTCTTCCCGCGATGTACCGATAATCGGTGCGGCAATGCCCGGTTTACTCAACAACCAAGCCAGCGCAACTTGTGCTCGTGTTGCACCGAGTTCTTCACTGACGCCCGTTAACCGCTCTGCGATCTGCGCGTCATTTTCATCGCTTTCTTTATAGAGATTTTTCCCCACCTCATCAGACACCAGTCGTGCGGTAGTTTCTCCCCACGGACGCGTCAGTCGCCCCCGCGCCAGCGGGCTCCACGGAATCACCGCCACGCCCTCCTGATAACACAGTGGCAGCATCTCGCGCTCTTCTTCGCGATAAATCAGATTGTAGTGATCCTGCATACTGACAAACTGCGCCCAGCCGTGCTGTTTTTGGAGTTCCAGTGCCTGAGCAAACTGCGAAGCGTGCATTGATGACGCGCCGATATAACGCGCTTTCCCGGCTTTTACCACGTCGTTCAGGGCTTCCAGCGTCTCTTCGATCGGCGTGTTGTAATCCCAGCGATGAATTTGCAGGATATCGACATAATCCATGCCGAGACGTCGCAGGCTGTCGTCGATAGAGCGCAAAATTTGTGCACGGGATAATCCTTCCGGTAAATCACCAACGCGATGGAACACTTTGGTGGCAACGACCACGTCTTCACGACGGGCGAAATCCCGCAGTGCGCGACCAACGATCTCTTCGCTGCTACCATCGGAATAGCTATTGGCGGTATCAAAGAAATTTATGCCGCCTTCCAGTGCGCGTTTAATTATGGGACGGCTGCTCTCTTCCGGCAGTGTCCATGCGTGATTACCACGATCTGGCTCGCCAAAGGTCATACAGCCGAGGCAAAGTCGGGAAACGCGAAGGTCGGTTTTTCCTAAGGGGTTGTATTGCATGCTGCCACTCCTGCCATGAATAATTTCTTAAGCATAGCAGGAGTGGAGTAGGGATTATGCCAGCCAGGCCTTGATTTTGGCTTCCATACCGGCGGCATCGAGGCCGAGTTCGGCGCGCATTTCTTCCTGCGTTCCTTGCGGAATAAAGAAGTCAGGCAGGCCAATGTTCAGCACGGGGACTGGTTTACGATGGGCCATTAGCACTTCGTTCACTCCGCTACCTGCACCGCCCATAATGGCGTTTTCTTCTACGGTAACCAGTGCTTCATGACTGGCGGCCATTTCCAGAATTAACGCTTCATCAAGCGGTTTCACAAAACGCATATCGACCAGCGTGGCGTTCAGCGATTCGGCGACTTTCGCCGCTTCTGGCATCAGCGTACCAAAGTTAAGGATCGCCAGTTTCTCGCCACGACGCTTCACAATGCCTTTGCCAATTGGTAGTTTTTCCAGCGGCGTCAGTTCCACGCCGACCGCGTTGCCACGCGGGTAGCGCACCGCTGACGGGCCATCGTTATAGTGATAGCCGGTATAGAGCATCTGGCGACATTCGTTTTCATCGCTCGGGGTCATAATGACCATTTCCGGTATGCAGCGCAGGTAAGAGAGATCAAAAGCACCCTGATGGGTTTGACCGTCAGCACCAACAATGCCCGCGCGGTCGATGGCGAACAGGACCGGAAGCTTTTGAATTGCCACGTCATGCAGCACCTGATCATAGGCGCGTTGCAGGAAAGTGGAGTAGATCGCGACAATGGGTTTGTACCCACCAATCGCCAGACCGGCGGCAAAGGTCACTGCGTGTTGCTCGGCAATTGCCACGTCGAAGTAGCGATCCGGGAATTTACGAGAAAACTCGACCATGCCGGAACCTTCACGCATCGCCGGAGTAATCGCCATCAGCTTGTTATCTTTCGCCGCCGTTTCGCACAACCAGTCGCCAAAGATTTTTGAATAGCTCGGTAAACCGCCGCTACTTTTCGGCAAACAACCGCTGGAGGGATCAAATTTAGGCACGGCGTGGAAAGTGATTGGGTCTTTTTCTGCCGGTTCATAACCACGACCTTTTTTGGTCATGATATGCAGGAACTGCGGGCCTTTCAGGTCACGCATGTTCTTCAGCGTGGTGATAAGCCCCAGCACATCGTGACCGTCAACCGGGCCGATGTAGTTAAAGCCCAGCTCTTCAAACAACGTGCCAGGGACTACCATGCCTTTAATATGTTCTTCGGTACGTTTGAGCAGCTCTTTAATGGGTGGCACGCCAGAGAAAACTTTTTTCCCGCCTTCGCGCAGTGAAGAGTAAAGCTTACCGGAAAGCAGCTGCGCCAGATGGTTGTTGAGCGCGCCGACATTTTCGGAAATCGACATTTCGTTGTCGTTGAGGACCACCAGCATATCAGGACGGATATCGCCCGCGTGATTCATCGCTTCAAACGCCATGCCTGCGGTAATCGCGCCATCGCCGATTACACAGACGGTACGGCGATTTTTGCCTTCTTTCTCGGCAGCAACCGCAATACCAATTCCGGCACTGATGGAGGTTGATGAATGCCCGACGCTTAATACGTCATATTCGCTTTCGCCGCGCCACGGGAACGGGTGCAGGCCGCCTTTCTGACGGATGGTGCCGATTTTGTCGCGGCGTCCGGTCAAAATTTTATGCGGATAAGCCTGATGCCCCACATCCCAAATCAATTGGTCAAACGGGGTGTTGTAGACATAGTGCAGCGCCACGGTCAGTTCGACCGTGCCCAGCCCGGAGGCGAAGTGCCCGCTGGAACGGCTCACGCTGTCGAGTAAATAGCGGCGCAGTTCGTCGCAGAGTTTCGGTAAACTCTCTTTCGGCAACAGTCGTAACTCCTGGGTGGAGTCGACCAGTGCCAGGGTCGGGTATTTGGCAATATCAAAACTCATCAGGGGCCTATTAATACTTATTGTTTATTTATTACGCTGGATGATGTAGTCCGCTAGCGCTTCCAGTGCCGAGGTATCGAGTGACTGTTCAGCCAGTTGTTTCAGCGACTGACGGGCATCGTCGATCAGATCCCGGGCTTTCTTCCGGGCTTGCTCAAGACCCAGAAGTGCAGGGTAGGTACTTTTACCAAGTTGCTGGTCGGCACCCTGGCGTTTTCCCAACGTTGCAGTATCTCCTACCACATCCAGGATGTCATCCTGAACCTGGAAGGCAAGGCCGATGCTCTCTGCGTACTTGTCGAGTACTGGCAGAGCACGACGCCCTTTATCTCCGGCGCTTAATGCACCAAGGCGAACGGCGGCGCGAATCAATGCGCCGGTTTTATGACGATGAATACGCTCAAGCGCGTCCAGAGGTACGTGTTTGCCTTCCGCGTCTAAATCTAATGCCTGACCACCGCACATTCCGGCAATACCGCTGGCGCTCGCCAGTTCAGAAATCATCGAAATTCTGTCGCGATCCGACACTTCCGGCATATCAGCATCGCTTAAAATCGAGAACGCCAGCGTTTGTAAAGCGTCGCCAGCGAGAATCGCGTTTGCTTCTCCAAACTTCACATGGCAGGTCGGCAAACCGCGACGCAGATCGTCATCATCCATCGCCGGTAAATCATCATGAATTAATGAGTAAGCGTGGATACACTCTACGGCGGCAGCGGGTGCGTCCAGCGTGTTTGTGCTAACGCCAAACATATGACCGGTGGCATAAACCAGGAAGGGTCGCAGACGCTTACCACCTAATAATGCGCCATACTGCATGGTTTCGACCACGGGAGTGTTCTGAAAGGGCAGTGGGGCGATAAAACGGCTCAGCGCCTGGTTGGCCTGCTTAACGCAGGCTTCGAGTTGCTGCGGAAAGTCCATTACTCATTGTCCGGTGTAAAAGGGGTTAGAGAGGCGTCTTCATTGTCAGACAGCAGAATTTGTACGCGCTGTTCGGCTTGTTGTAATTTGGCCTGCCCCTGACGTGCCAGCTGCACGCCGCGTTCGAACTCGTTCAGCGCCTCTTCCAGCGGCAGGTCGCCACTTTCCAGACGGGTTACAATCTGTTCCAGCTCGCTCAGCGCCTTTTCAAAGCTGGCGGGAGCCTCATTTTTCTTCGGCATAATGAATGTCTGACTCTCAATATTTTTCGCCCCGTCATGGTAACGGACTCAGGGCAAATAGCAAATAACGCGCAATGGTAAGGTGATGTGCGCAGCAAAGCGATGTTAGTGGTATACTTCCGCGCCTGGATGCAGCCGCAGGTGTGGGCTGCTGTATTTTTCCCTATACAAGTCGCTTAAGGCTTGCCAACGAACCATTGCCGCCATGAAGTTTATCATTAAATTGTTCCCGGAAATCACCATCAAAAGCCAATCTGTGCGCTTGCGCTTTATAAAAATCCTTACCGGGAACATTCGTAACGTTTTAAAGCACTATGATGAGACGCTCGCTGTCGTCCGCCACTGGGATAACATCGAAGTTCGCGCAAAAGATGAAAACCAGCGTCTGGCTATTCGCGACGCCCTGACCCGTATTCCGGGTATCCACCATATTCTCGAAGTCGAAGACGTGCCGTTTACCGACATGCACGATATTTTTGAGAAAGCGTTGGTTCAGTATCGCGATCAGCTGGAAGGCAAAACCTTCTGCGTACGCGTGAAGCGCCGTGGCAAACATGATTTTAGCTCGATTGATGTGGAACGTTACGTCGGCGGCGGTTTAAATCAGCATATTGAGTCCGCGCGCGTGAAGCTGACCAATCCGGAAGTGACTGTCCATCTGGAAGTGGAAGACGATCGTCTCCTGCTGATTAAAGGCCGCTACGAAGGTATTGGCGGTTTCCCGATCGGCACCCAGGAAGATGTGCTGTCGCTCATTTCCGGTGGTTTCGACTCCGGTGTTTCCAGTTATATGTTGATGCGTCGCGGCTGCCGCGTGCATTACTGTTTCTTTAACCTTGGCGGCGCGGCGCATGAAATTGGCGTGCGTCAGGTGGCGCATTATCTGTGGAACCGTTTTGGCAGCTCCCACCGCGTGCGTTTTGTCGCTATTAATTTCGAACCGGTCGTCGGGGAAATTCTCGAGAAAATCGACGACGGTCAGATGGGCGTTATCCTCAAACGTATGATGGTGCGTGCCGCGTCTAAAGTGGCTGAACGTTACGGCGTACAGGCGCTGGTCACCGGCGAAGCGCTCGGCCAGGTGTCCAGTCAGACGCTGACCAACCTGCGCCTGATTGATAACGTCTCCGATACGCTGATCCTGCGTCCGCTGATTTCTTACGACAAAGAGCACATCATCAACCTGGCTCGCCAGATTGGCACCGAAGACTTTGCTCGCACGATGCCGGAATATTGCGGTGTTATCTCCAAAAGCCCGACGGTGAAAGCGGTTAAGTCGAAGATTGAAGCGGAAGAAGAGAAATTCGACTTCAGCATTCTCGATAAAGTGGTTGAAGAAGCGAATAACGTTGATATCCGCGAAATCGCCCAGCAGACCGAGCAGGAAGTGGTGGAAGTGGAAACCGTCAATGGCTTCGGCTCGAACGACGTGATCCTCGATATCCGTTCTATCGATGAACAGGAAGATAAGCCACTGAAAGTCGAAGGGATTGATGTAGTTTCTCTGCCGTTCTATAAACTGAGCACCAAGTTTGGCGATCTCGACCAGAACAGAACCTGGCTACTGTGGTGTGAGCGCGGGGTGATGAGCCGTCTGCAGGCGCTCTATCTGCGCGAGCAGGGCTTTAACAATGTGAAGGTATATCGCCCGTAATTTGTGGTTGTAACGTCGCATCTGGTCAGATGCGACGCTTACCGCATCCGACACTACTCGTAATAATTATAAATCCCTGCCGCCATCACCAGTTGTGATGCCACTTCATGGGCTTTCTCGCGCCCAACCAGCAGGTCGATAATTTTCAGACCAAAGTCGATAGCTGTCCCCGGCCCCTGGCTGGTCAGCAATTTTACCCGTGCATCCCAGACGACGCGCTTGTCCTGCCATTGTTCAGCGGGAATTTTGTCTTTCAGCGTCGGGAAGCCGGTCATATTACCAATCGGGAAGATATCGTGCGGCACCAGCACGGTGGCTGGCGCGGCGCAAATAGCCGCGACGATACGCCCGGAACGGTGGAACTGTTTAACGGTTTCAACCAGCAGAGTGCTATCGCGAAAACACTCTGCGCCTTTAATGCCACCAGGCAGTACGATCACGTCATATTCGCCATCAGCCACCTCGACCAGCGGCGCATCCGCCAGCAGCTTCACGCCGCGCGAGCAGGTAATTGCCAGGTTGCCATCGCTGGCTACGCTGGCAGTGGTGACTTTGATACCGCCGCGAACCAAGAGGTCGATCGTGGTGACGGCTTCAGTCTCTTCACTACCAGGGGCGAGGCAAACCAGTGCCGATGCGCTCATATTCACTCTCCTTTCTTTTTACCATTTCAAACAGGCGGGTGTTTTCCGGTACGGCAATCCCATGCGCGCGGGCGCGGCGTAAGAGAAAACCATTGATATAGTCGATTTCGGTGTGGCGCAGCGCGCGGATATCCTGCAACATCGACGAGATATTTTCCGCTGTGGCATCAATCACCTGCATCACGTAATGACGCAAATCTTCCGCTGAAGTATGATGCCCTTCGCGTTCGATCACTGCCGCGACTTCTTCGCATATTTGCATAATTTCTTGCGGATGATGACGTAATTCACCGTTCGGGCAATTCCAGATGGCGGTCAGTGGATTAATCACGCAGTTGACTGCCAGCTTGCGCCACAGCTCGGCGCGAATATTGTTATGCCAGGCAACGTCAGGCAACACGGTTTGTAAAATATCCGCCAGATAACTGTAATCGCCATCCTGTTGCCGTGCCGGACCAATATGCGTGATACCGTTTGCCACATGAATAATGACATTGCCGTCGCGGCGGGCGGCATGGGTGGTGGTGCCCATCAGTAATGGCTGCTGAATATTTTGCAACTCTTCGATGGTGCCCATGCCGTTGTGAATTAACAGTATTGGCGTGGTTACAGGCAGTGTGGACGCGAGGCTTTTGACGGCATCGGAAACCTGCCATGCTTTCAGCGTCACCAGGAGCAGATCGCTGGTGGCGAGAAAATCGGGATCGTTGGCGGTCAGCGATTCGTTAAATATCGAACCATCTGTCTCAACCAGATTCACACTACAATAAGGTTGCGGTACGCGCAGCCAGCCCTGAACTTCATGACCCTGTTTGCAAAGTGCTGTAAGCCATAATTGCCCTAAGGCACCGCATCCCAATACGGTAATTTTCATTGTTCCTCCTCACCCGCAACCACTCCGGGTGTTCAATAAGGCTATCCCTTAATTGTGCATGCTGTTGCGACTATGCACAATTAAGGGATACGTCCTGGTGCAGGACTGTCGGTTATTTAACTTTGCGGGTATTATGCTTCGCATCAAAAATGAAGGGAGAGGAAAAGATGCCATCTTTCGATATTGTCTCTGAAGTTGATCTTCAGGAAGCACGTAACGCGGTCGATAACGCGAGCCGCGAAGTGGAGTCCCGTTTTGACTTCCGTAACGTTGAAGCCTCATTTGAGCTGAACGACGCCAGCAAAACCATCAAAGTGTTGAGCGAGTCCGATTTCCAGGTCAATCAGTTGCTGGATATTCTGCGTGCCAAGCTGCTGAAGCGCGGCATTGAAGGCAGTTCACTGGATGTACCGGAAAATATCGTTCATAGCGGTAAAACCTGGTTTGTGGAAGCGAAACTGAAGCAGGGCATTGAGAGCGCGACCCAGAAAAAAATCGTCAAGATGATCAAAGACAGCAAACTGAAAGTGCAGGCGCAAATTCAGGGCGATGAGATCCGCGTGACTGGCAAATCTCGTGATGATTTGCAGGCTGTCATGGCGATGGTGCGCGGTGGCGATCTGGGTCAGCCGTTCCAGTTCAAAAACTTCCGCGATTAATCGCGACAACCTGCGCTTTGTTCATGTCAGATGCGGCATGAACGCCTGGTTCGGCCTACAAAGGCTTGTAAATCAGGAGCTTAGTAGACCTGATGAGCGTAGCGCAGCAGGCAATTTCGCCTCGCTTTTATGCCTGGCGAATTGCCTGTTCAACATCAAAGCGATTCGTCACTTTGCTGTCGATTTTCACATAAGCTGAATGTTCTTCTTCTGCAATCAACACTTCTTTGATGCCTTCAGTTTCTAGCAAACGCACTTTTAACGCCTCGTTTGCGGCAATGTTCGCCGGGATTTCAATGCGCAAACTGCTGACATACGCCGGTTCTTTCATGGTACTGGCGACTGCCAGCCACACTGCGGCCAGCATTGCGCCAGCGAGAAATACGCCCTGACCGTCAAACATGCCGTCAATCCAGCCGCCCAGTGAACCGCCAATCGCCACGCCAAGAAACTGGCTGGTGGAGTAAACACCCATCGCTGTACCTTTGTAACCTGCTGGCGACTCTTTACTGATAAGTGAAGGCAGAAGGGCTTCCATCAAATTAAACGCTACAAAGAAAAGCTGCACGCCGACCACCAGTTGCCAGAACTGCGTTTGCGCGTTCCACAACACAATTTCCGCAACCACGATCAACCCGACGCAGAAGACAAAGACTTGCTTCATTTTGCGCTTAACTTCAGCGTAGATAATGAAAGGCACGACCGAGCCAAAGGCGATTAGCATTGTCGCCAGATAGACCTTCCAGTGTTCAGCCGCCGGGAACCCTGCATCAGCCAGTTGTCCGGGCAGGGCAACAAACGTCGACATCAGCAAAATATGCAGACACATAATGCCAAAGTTGAGTTTCAGCAGCCGCGGTTCCGCCAGCACTTTACTGAAACTGCCTTTCACCATTCCGGACTCACGATTAAGTACGTGAGTGCTACTGTTGGGCACAACCCAAATGGTCAACGCAATGCCGGTCGTTGCCAGAATAGCGATCATCCAGAACAGCGCGTGCAGCCCAAGTTTGTGAGTGATGATCGGGCCAAGCACCATCGCAATGGCAAAGGTAATGCCAAAGCTCACGCCGATAAACGCCATTGCTTTGGTGCGGTTTTGTTCGCGCGTGAGATCGGAAAGCAGCGCCATAACGGCAGCGGCAATCGCACCGGAGCCTTGTAGCGCCCGGCCCAGAATAATTCCCCAGATGGAGTCAGAGAGCGCAGCGATAACGCTACCGGCGGCAAACACCGCCAGCCCACCGACAATTAATGGTTTGCGACCAATACGGTCGGAAAGCAGGCCAAACGGAATCTGAAAAACGGCCTGAGTCAGACCATAAATACCAATGGCAATACCGATTAATGCTTCGCTGGCACCTTGCAGAGCCATGCCATACGTGGTCAGAACCGGCAGAACCATAAACATGCCCAGCATGCGCAACGAGAATACGGTCCCTAAACCCCAGGTCGCGCGCCTCTCACCTGGCGTCATTTTATAATCGTTCATTACCACCTCTGTTTTAAATTCGCGACTAGTGTAAAGCGGCAAACGAATGGGGTAAACATGCGGATTTTTTAGTAAATATTTCGAGAGGGATATGTTTCTAATGCTAAGAAAAAAGGTGCCGTAGCACCTTTTTAATAGAGAGGTTTTGTTACCACACAGCAGCCAGCAGCGTATGCGAGTCCGGTACCATAAAATCAACGGACATCATCACCGAGAGGGCAGTGATGGCGATGATAGAGAAGCCGAACAGCTTGCGCGCCCAGATTCTGTCATCAGCAACTTTATAACCGCGCAGAGCCATACCTAACCACCAGACGCTAACCGCCGCGGCGACCACCAGATATTTATATCCAGCGTAACCGCCAAGAGAGAGCATCAGCGTGGCAACGGCAAAGGCGATGATATACAGCGTGATGTGATTCTTCGCCACCGAAATGCCTTTTACCACTGGCAATACCGGAATGTTTGCCGCCTGGTAATCCTTAAAGCGGAAAATGGCGATGGCATAGGAGTGAGGCATCTGCCACAGGCTGAAGATAGCCAGCAGGATCGCTGCGCCGCTATCGAACTCGCCGGTTACTGCACAGTAGCCAATCACCGGCGGCGCAGCGCCGGAGAGCGAACCAATCAATGTGCCGTAGACTGAGTGGCGTTTCATGTACAGGCTATAGACGCCGACATAAACCACAAAGCCCATCACCCCCAGCCAGCAGGCCAGCGGATTCGCGCCAAACCACAGCAGCATAAAGCCAGCAATACCCAGCAAGGTGACGTACACCAGCGAGACAGCAGGAGAGATCAGGCCTTTAACCAGCACCCGATTCTTCGTCCTTTCCATCTTTCTGTCGATATCCCTGTCGATGTAGTTGTTAAACACACAACCCGACGCCACAACCAGTGACACCCCAACCAGCGTGTAGATAAACAGGGGATAATCAATGCTGCCCTTTGAGGCCAGCAGGAATCCCCCAATCACCGAGATCAGGTTGCCAAAGATGATGCCTGGTTTCGTTACTTGCAGGTATTGCTTAAACATCATAACCGCCGCTCTTAGTGCATCATCATGTTGTAGTTGAGGTTCCACATAATCCAGATGGAGCCTACAACCAGGATAGCGATGATTAGCACGGTGAAGACAAACGCCGTCATGTTCCAGCCTTCATCTGATTTGGTATTCATGTGCAGGAAGCACACCAGATGCACCAGAACCTGTACCACTGCCATTGCCCGGATTGTTCCCAGAATTACGGCCGGAGAGGCAGCCCCTGTCATCACCATCCAGAACGGAATCACCGTCAGAATGATCGACAGGATAAAGCCTGTCATGTAGGTTTTTACGCTGCCATGGGACGCGCCGCTGTGATCGGTAGAATGACTCATTACATCGCCCCCATCAGATAAACAACAGTGAACACACAGATCCAAACCACATCCAGGAAGTGCCAGAACAGGCTCAGGCACATGATGCGGGTACGGTTAGTGCTGGTCAGGCCGCGACGAGCGATTTGTACCATCAGCACCGCCATCCAGATAAGACCGGAAGTGACGTGCAGACCGTGCGTGCCGACCAGCGCAAAGAACGCTGACAGGAAGCCGCTGCGATCCGGACCCATGCCGTTAACAATCAGGTGATGGAATTCGTAGATTTCCATCCCGATAAATCCGGCACCAAACAAACAGGTCAACGCCAGCCAGGAGATAACCTGGCTTTTGTTGTTTTTGTACATGGCGATAGCCGCCATGCCGTAGGTGATGGAGCTGAACAACAGCAAGAAAGTTTCAACCAGAACGAACGGCAGTTCGAAAATGTCCTTACCTGTCGGGCCGCCTGCGGTGCCGTTCACCAGAACGGCATAGGTAGCAAACAAGATTGAGAACAGAATGCAGTCGCTCATCAGGTAGATCCAAAATCCGAAGATTTTGGTTCCGCCTGCATCGTGGTGCCCGTGTTCGTGCGCGTGGGCAGTCGCGTGCGTCAAAGTATCAGTTGCCATTTTTCAGCCCTGCCTTAGTAATCTCATCGAAATGCTGGTTTTCCAGTTTTTCGATTTCTGCCACCGGCACGTAGTAATCCACGTCCTCGTCGAAGCTTTTCACGATCCAGGTGATGATCATGCCTGCGAAGCCAACAATCGCCAGCCACCAGATATGCCAGATCATGGCGAAACCGAAGATGGTGGAGAAAGCTGCAATGACGATACCTGCACCGCTGTTTTTCGGCATATGAATTTCTTCATAGTGGTCAGGCTTTTTATACGCTTCGCCTTTCTCTTTCATTTCCCAGAATGCATCACGCTCGTGAACGTGCGGCACAACGGCAAAGTTATAGAACGGAGGCGGGGAAGAGGTTGCCCACTCCAGCGTACGGCCACCCCACGGGTCGCCAGTCAGGTCACGGTTCTGGTCGCGGTCGCGAATAGAAACGTACATCTGAATAACGAGGCAGAGAATACCCAGCGCAATCAGTACTGCACCGCTAGCTGCAATCATCAGCATGGTGTGGAACTGCGGGTCAATCTGCTGGCTCAAACGACGGGTCATGCCCATGAAGCCCAGCGCATACAGCGGCATAAAGGCAACGAAGAAGCCGATGATCCAGAACCAGAACGCGCGTTTACCCCAGGTTTCATTCAGTTTGAAACCGAACGCTTTAGGCCACCAGTAGGTCATCCCTGCGAAGCAGCCGAAGACCACGCCGCCGATGATAACGTTATGGAAGTGCGCAATCAGGAACAGGCTGTTATGCAGAACGAAGTCCGCGCCCGGTACTGCCAGCAGCACGCCAGTCATCCCGCCCACCGAGAAAGTGACGATAAAACCGATGGTCCACAGCATCGCAGAATGGAACACGATACGGCCCTGATACATGGTGAACAGCCAGTTGAAGGTCTTCACCCCGGTCGGGATGGCGATAATCATTGTGGTGATACCAAAGAAGGCGTTTACGTTCGCGCCCGCACCCATCGTAAAGAAGTGGTGCAGCCAAACGATGAACGACAGCACGGTGATACAGACGGTTGCCCATACCAGCGAGGTATAACCAAACAGACGTTTACGCGAGAAGGTTGCCGCAATTTCGGAGAACACACCGAAAACAGGCTGGATCAGGATGTAAACTTCCGGGTGGCCCCAGGCCCAAATCAGGTTGATGTACATCATCATGTTGCCACCCATATCGTTGGTAAAGAAATGGGTGCCCAGATAGCGATCCAGGGTCAACAACGCGACGGTAACCGTCAGAATTGGGAAGGAAGCAATAATCAGTACGTTCGCGCACAGTGATGCCCAGGTAAATACTGGCATCTTGAACATGGTCATGCCCGGTGCGCGCATCTTCAGAATGGTAACGAAGAAGTTGATACCGGTAAGCGTCGTACCTATACCGGATAGCTGGAGACTCCATATCCAGTAATCAACACCGACTCCCGGACTGTACTCTATTCCCGATAGCGGTGGATAGGCCAGCCAGCCGGTCTGCGCAAATTCGCCCACGCCGAGAGAAACGTTAACCAGAATCACACCAACAACAGTAAACCAGAAGCTTAAGTTGTTGAGGAACGGGAACGCAACGTCACGCGCGCCGATCTGCAGCGGAACCACCAGGTTCATCAGACCGATAACGAAAGGCATCGCCACGAAGAAGATCATAATCACGCCGTGCGCGGTGAAGATCTGATCGTAGTGGTGAGGTGGCAGGAAGCCCGCTTCGCCCGCCGAGGCAAGAGCCTGCTGGCTACGCATCATAATGGCGTCAGCAAAACCACGCAGCAACATCACAATCGCCACGATGATATACATGATACCGAGGCGTTTATGGTCGACGGAGGTCAGCCACTCTTTCCACAGGTAGGTCCACTTACCGAAGTAAGTGATCAGGCCAACGAGCGCCAGACCTCCCAAAATAATGCCAGCGATCGTAACCATGACGATAGGTTCATGGAACGGGACTGCATCAAGTGATAATTTTCCGAACATCTTTATTCTTCCTCAACCCCTTTAATGGGCGGATTCCGCGTGGCTCATGTCCATGCTTTCCATACCTTCGTGTGCGCTGTGCTCACCTTCTGGCTGGGTCATGTCCATGCTCTTACCGTGAGCCATAAACTTGTTAATCACATCAGCAAACAAGTCTGGTTTCACGTTGGAGAAATATTCCACCTGGTTGTATTCGCTAGGCGCGGCCAGTTTTTCGAACGCAGCCATGTCAGACATGGTGTTCGGCGACTGCTTCGCTTTTGCGACCCACTGGTCGAATTCGGCGCGATCCGGTGTTGCAATAGCTTTGAACTTCATGCCTGAGAAGCCCGGGCCGCTGTAGCTGGCGGAGATACCGTCATAAGTACCGGGTTCGTTGGCGATCAGATGCAGGCGAGTCTGCATACCAGCCATGGCATAAATCTGGCTACCCAGACGCGGAATGAAGAAGGAGTTCATCACGGAGTTGGAGGTCACTTTGAAGTACACCGGAGTGTTCGCCGGGAAAGCGATTTCATTCACGGTAGCAATGCCCTGTTCCGGGTAGATGAAGAACCATTTCCAGTCCATGGAAACCACTTCGATGGTAATGGGCTTCTCGTCGTGTGCCAGCGGCTTGCTAGGCTCAAGAGCGTGAGTGGTTTTCCAGGTCAGTACCGCAAGGAAGATGATGATTAAGATAGGTACCGTCCAGACCACAGCTTCCACTTTATTGGAGTGTGACCAGTTCGGGCTGTACTTAGCATCTTTATTGCTCGCACGATACTTCCAGGCGAAACCAACAGCCATCAAGATTGCGGGAATAACGACAATCAACATCAGGCCAAATGCCGTCAGTATCAGTGAACGTTGCTCCAGACCAATCTGTCCTTTGGGATCTAACAGCGCAGAATTACAGCCACTGAGCAATACAGTGCCTGCAAATAATGACAACCATCCCAAACTTTTATTGTATTTCCTGAGTCTCATTTAACGACCTCAATTCCACGGGATCTGGTGGCGTTTAAAGTGTGTGGGCGTTTTACGGGAAGGTTACATTACTGTAAACATGATTAAATTCCTGTTACTTGGATTTGGCTGTCAGGTCACATATGTTGCAAAACATATCAAGTTGATTTTAAGAAGCTGTTGCAAAAGGGCGTTATAACGAAAGGGGAGTGCAGAAGGAGTTTGGACGGGCAATTGGTATAACCAATCTGGAATAAAATAATTGTTTAACAAATAATTATCATTATGGTGACAATTGGGTGGGGGGAAAATAAAGACTCGTTAGCTGAATCGTGTAAGAAAAAATAGAATTCATAAATTGCGTCAATAATTTCCAAACGCTAAGCCGCACAAAAGAACAAATATTATTAAGCGATACTGATGTTTATTTAGCCGTAATAATTACGGCGAGTGATTACTACAGCTAAATAATATTTACAGATTACGTCAGATGCGTTTTTCGTAGAGCCAGATAATCCAGCAAACCACCAAGCACGACGCCAGAAAGGGCGACTAAAACCCCGACTTCCAGCAGAGCAGGCAGGAAAGAGAAGTGCGTCAAATCCAGCGCGTCCATCGTCAACAGCAGTAACCACACGGCCAACAGGCTGACGCCCGCCGCCAGTGTCCACATGGCAAAGGCATAACCTGCCGGATATTCGGTACGGGAGATAAAGTTGTCATTTACTCGTGTATATTCAAGCGTCTGGCGGCAAACCAGCAGCAAAATAAGCCCCGGTACGGCAGCGGCGACGGAGAATAGATAGAATGTCGACCAGCCGTGTGCTTCAACAAACCAACCCGCCACGGGGCCGACATAAACTCGTCCTACAGCGGAAAGCGCTGAGAGCAGGGCAAATTGAGTAGCGGAAAATGACTTATTACACAGCGTCATTAACAGCGCGACAAAGGCTGATGTGCCCATCCCGCCACAGAGGTTTTCGAAAAAGACGGCTGCGCCCATGCTGTAGAGATGCTTATCAGTAATCGACAGCAGCCAGTAACCAGCGTTAGACGCACCTTGTAAAATGCCGAAAATCAGCAGCGCCCGGAACAGCGACAGGCGCTGCATCAAAATCCCACCGTACAATGCGCCCACAATGGTCGCCAGTAAGCCAAGCGTTTTGTTAACCACGCCTACTTCACCCGCATCAAACCCGACGCCGCGAATCAAAAACGTGGTTGTCAGGCTCATGGCGAATGCGTCGCCCAGCTTATACAGCACGATAAGAAGCAAAATAAGCCAGGCATTATTGCGACCAAAGAAATCTCGCAGAGGTGCAACAACCGCTTGTTCCAGCGTTTTTGGCACAGGAATGGTGTCGGTCGGTTCTGGTGCAAGCAACGTCGCGATAATACAAGGGATCAACAGCGCCGCCATCAACCAGTACATGCCCTGCCAGCCCAGCCATTTATCTGCCAGCCACAGGGCTAAGCCGCCGGAAACCAGCATCCCTAAACGGTAACCCAGCACGCTGATTGCCGCGCCCGCACCACGTTCTTCTGCCGGGAGCACATCGGTTTTCCACGCATCGAAGACAATATCCTGGGAGGCCGAGCAAAAAGCGATCACCACCGCCAGTGCCGCCATCCAGCGGAGTTGGGTGCCAGGTTCGAGAAAACCCATCGCCGCAATGGCGACTAATAACAGGATTTGCGTGGCGAGCAGCCAACCGCGCCGCCGCCCAAAAAATGGGGGCGTGTAGCGGTCCATCAGCGGTGACCAGAGGAATTTAAAAACGTAAGCCTGGCCTACCAGAGAGAAGAAACCAATGGTTTTGAGATCAATATTCTCGACCGTCATCCAGGCCTGTAAGGTACCGGATGTCAGGGCGAGCGGTAGCCCGGAAGCAAAACCCAGGATCAGCAATATGGCTGAACGCGGCTGTTGAAAAATACGTAAATATTGACTGGACATGGGCGTCTACAGGCCCGGTTTGCACCGGGCCAGAGGGCAGAAATTAACGCGCGTTCTGCTTGATGAATTCGTGAATGCTGGTGTCCTGAGACATATCAGCGATGGTATCGGTCAGCACACTGTTAACCGCATCGGCGATATTTTTGTTGGAGGCCTGGAACGCACCTTCAACGTTGTAGCTGGCACGATAGTTTTTGGTTATTTTGTTGCCATTCTGCGCGGTAGCGATGATGGCGATATCCGCTTTGGTAGCGATGTTGTAGCGCACGTTGCCCTGGGACACGTCAGCATACAGTTGGCTAACGATGATTTGCAGATTAACCGGGCCATTCGGACCAACCATGTAACCACGCGCGGTCATCTGTTTTTCCAGCACTTCTTGCAGCAGGAAACGCAGATCGCGGGAGGCGGTCAGGGTAACGATTTGATTATCGCGGGTGACTTTTGCCAGCGCCTGATCGGTACGCTGATCGGCACCATTAATGCTTACGGTGACGCCCATCAGGCTTGGATCCTGCTGTGGCAGTGTAATCGTCGGGGAAATTTCAATAGTTGTTGGCGGTTTTGCGCATCCTGCAAGCATAAACAGAGCAACTAACGGGAAGAGGATTTTTTTGAACATGTTCGGGCTCTCAGAGACTCTTAAGCGTGTTTGGTAAAAATTCCCGCCATCATAACATTGCCAACGGCGAGGGGAAGTGGGTAAGGCATGTAAATTCATCATGTTGACGAAATAATCACTCCTGGTAAAAGAAACGCTGATGCGAGGCCTGTGTTTCAATCTTTAAATCAGTAAACTTCATACGCTTGACGGAAAAACCAGGACGAAACCTAAATATTTGTTGTTAAGCTGCAATGGAAACGGTAAAAGCGGCTAGTATTTAAAGGGATGGATGACATCTCAGCGTTGTCGGAGGAGATATTTCATGATGATACGTGAGCGGATAGAAGAAAAATTAAGGGCGGCGTTCCAACCCGTATTCCTCGAAGTAGTGGATGAAAGCTATCGTCACAATGTCCCAGCCGGCTCTGAAAGCCATTTTAAAGTTGTGCTGGTCAGCGATCGTTTTACGGGTGAACGTTTTCTGAATCGTCATCGAATGATTTACAGTACTTTAGCGGAGGAACTCTCTACTACCGTTCATGCGCTGGCTCTGCATACTTACACTATTAAGGAGTGGGAAGGGTTGCAGGACACCGTCTTTGCCTCTCCTCCCTGTCGTGGAGCAGGAAGCATCGCGTAAAAACGCATTTGCAACTGTCGGCGCTTTTTCAGTATGTTGCTAAAGATTTTATGAAAAACGGCCTGCGGGCCGTTTTGTTTTGTCTGGATTTTGCGCTTTTTGCCCAGCATTCAGACGAAAATTGCCCGGGAATTGTGAAAAAATACGCGACAGCGCGCAATAACCGTTCTCGACTCATAAAAGTGATGCCGCTATAATGCCGCGTCCTATTTGAATGCTTTCGGGATGATTCTGGTAACAGGGAATGTGATTGATTATAAGAACATCCCGGTTCCGCGAAGCCAACAACCTGTGCTTGCGGGGTAAGAGTTGACCGAGCACTGTGATTTTTTGAGGTAACAAGATGCAAGTTTCAGTTGAAACCACTCAAGGCCTTGGCCGCCGTGTAACGATTACTATCGCTGCTGACAGCATCGAGACCGCTGTTAAAAGCGAGCTGGTCAACGTTGCGAAAAAAGTACGTATTGACGGCTTCCGCAAAGGCAAAGTGCCAATGAATATCGTTGCTCAGCGTTATGGCGCGTCTGTACGCCAGGACGTTCTGGGTGACCTGATGAGCCGTAACTTCATTGACGCCATCATTAAAGAAAAAATCAATCCGGCTGGCGCACCGACTTATGTTCCGGGCGAATACAAGCTGGGTGAAGACTTCACTTACTCTGTAGAGTTTGAAGTTTATCCGGAAGTTGAACTGCAGGGTCTGGAAGCGATCGAAGTTGAAAAACCGATCGTTGAAGTGACCGACGCTGACGTTGACGGCATGCTGGATACTCTGCGTAAACAGCAGGCGACCTGGAAAGAAAAAGACGGCGCTGTTGAAGCAGAAGACCGCGTAACCATCGACTTCACCGGTTCTGTAGACAGCGAAGAGTTCGAAGGCGGTAAAGCGTCTGATTTCGTACTGGCGATGGGCCAGGGTCGTATGATCCCGGGCTTTGAAGACGGTATCAAAGGCCACAAAGCTGGCGAAGAGTTCACCATCGACGTGACCTTCCCGGAAGAATACCACGCAGAAAACCTGAAAGGTAAAGCAGCGAAATTCGCTATCAACCTGAAGAAAGTTGAAGAGCGTGAACTGCCGGAACTGACTGCAGAATTCATCAAACGTTTCGGCGTTGAAGATGGTTCCGTAGAAGGTCTGCGCGCTGAAGTGCGTAAAAACATGGAGCGCGAGCTGAAGAGCGCCATCCGTAACCGCGTTAAGTCTCAGGCGATCGAAGGTCTGGTAAAAGCTAACGACATCGACGTACCGGCTGCGCTGATCGACAGCGAAATCGACGTTCTGCGTCGCCAGGCTGCACAGCGTTTCGGTGGCAACGAAAAACAAGCTCTGGAACTGCCGCGCGAACTGTTCGAAGAACAGGCTAAACGCCGCGTAGTTGTTGGCCTGCTGCTGGGCGAAGTTATCCGCACCAACGAGCTGAAAGCTGACGAAGAGCGCGTGAAAGGCCTGATCGAAGAGATGGCTTCTGCGTACGAAGATCCGAAAGAAGTTATCGAGTTCTACAGCAAAAACAAAGAACTGATGGACAACATGCGCAATGTTGCTCTGGAAGAACAGGCTGTTGAAGCTGTACTGGCGAAAGCGAAAGTGACTGAAAAAGAAACCACTTTCAACGAGCTGATGAACCAGCAGGCGTAATTTACGCAGCATAACGCGCTAAATTCGCACAAAGGCCCGTCACCGCCAGGTGGTGGGCTTTTTTTTGTCATGAATTTTGCATGGAACCGTGCGAAAAGCCTCTTTCGGTGTTAGCGTAACAACAAAAGATTGTTATGCTTGAAATATGGTGATGCCGTACCCATAACACAGGGACTAGCTGATAATCCGTCCATAAGGTTACAATCGGTACAGCAGGTTTTTTCAATTTTATCCAGGAGACGGAAATGTCATACAGCGGCGAACGAGATAACTTTGCACCCCATATGGCGCTGGTGCCGATGGTCATTGAACAGACCTCACGCGGTGAGCGCTCTTTTGATATCTATTCTCGTCTACTTAAGGAACGCGTCATTTTTCTGACTGGCCAGGTTGAAGACCACATGGCTAACCTGATTGTGGCGCAGATGCTGTTCCTGGAAGCGGAAAACCCAGAAAAAGATATCTATCTGTACATTAACTCCCCAGGCGGGGTGATCACTGCCGGGATGTCTATCTATGACACCATGCAGTTTATCAAGCCTGATGTCAGCACCATCTGTATGGGCCAGGCGGCCTCGATGGGCGCTTTCTTGCTGACCGCAGGGGCAAAAGGTAAACGTTTTTGCCTGCCGAATTCGCGCGTGATGATTCACCAACCGTTGGGCGGCTACCAGGGCCAGGCGACCGATATCGAAATTCATGCCCGTGAAATTCTGAAAGTTAAAGGGCGCATGAATGAACTTATGGCGCTTCATACGGGTCAATCATTAGAACAGATTGAACGTGATACCGAGCGCGATCGCTTCCTTTCCGCCCCTGAAGCGGTGGAATACGGTCTGGTCGATTCGATTCTGACCCATCGTAATTGATGCCAGAGGCGCAACTGTGCCGCTATACTTATCCAGGGCGGCACAACGCTGTAAGCGGCTTGCGCCTGAGAATGGCATTTGCGTCGTCGTGTGCGGCACAAAGAACAAAGAAGAGGTTTTGACCCATGACAGATAAACGCAAAGATGGCTCAGGCAAATTGCTGTATTGCTCTTTTTGCGGCAAAAGCCAGCATGAAGTGCGCAAGCTGATTGCCGGTCCATCCGTGTATATCTGCGACGAATGTGTTGATTTATGTAACGACATCATTCGCGAAGAGATTAAAGAAGTTGCACCGCATCGTGAACGCAGTGCGCTACCGACGCCGCATGAAATTCGCAACCACCTGGACGATTACGTTATCGGCCAGGAACAGGCGAAAAAAGTGCTGGCGGTCGCGGTATACAACCATTACAAACGTCTGCGCAACGGAGATACCAGCAATGGTGTCGAGTTGGGCAAAAGTAACATTCTGCTGATCGGTCCGACCGGTTCCGGTAAAACGCTGCTGGCTGAAACGCTGGCGCGCCTGCTGGATGTTCCGTTCACCATGGCCGACGCGACTACACTGACCGAAGCCGGTTATGTGGGTGAAGACGTTGAAAACATCATTCAGAAGCTGTTGCAGAAATGCGACTACGATGTCCAGAAAGCACAGCGTGGTATTGTCTACATCGATGAAATCGACAAGATTTCTCGTAAGTCGGACAACCCGTCTATTACCCGTGACGTTTCCGGTGAAGGCGTACAGCAGGCACTGTTGAAACTGATCGAAGGTACTGTTGCTGCCGTTCCACCGCAGGGCGGGCGTAAGCATCCGCAGCAGGAATTTTTGCAGGTTGATACCTCCAAGATCCTGTTTATTTGTGGCGGTGCGTTTGCCGGTCTGGATAAAGTGATTTCCCACCGTGTAGAAACCGGCTCCGGCATTGGTTTTGGCGCGACGGTAAAAGCGAAGTCCGACAAAGCAAGCGAAGGCGAGCTGCTGGCGCAGGTTGAACCGGAAGATCTGATCAAGTTTGGTCTTATCCCTGAGTTTATTGGTCGTCTGCCGGTTGTCGCAACGTTGAATGAACTGAGCGAAGAAGCTCTGATTCAGATCCTCAAAGAGCCGAAAAACGCCCTGACCAAGCAGTATCAGGCGCTGTTTAATCTGGAAGGCGTGGATCTGGAATTCCGTGACGAGGCGCTGGATGCTATCGCTAAGAAAGCGATGGCGCGTAAAACCGGTGCCCGTGGCCTGCGTTCCATCGTAGAAGCCGCACTGCTCGATACCATGTACGATCTGCCGTCCATGGAAGATGTCGAAAAAGTGGTTATCGACGAGTCGGTAATTGATGGTCAAAGCAAACCGTTGCTGATTTATGGTAAGCCGGAAGCGCAACAGGCATCTGGTGAATAATTAACCATTCCCATACAATTAGTTAACCAAAAAGGGGGGATTTTATCTCCCCTTTAATTTTTCCTCTATTCTCGGCGTTGAATGTGGGGGAAACATCCCCATATACTGACGTACATGTTAATAGATGGCGTGAAGCACAGTCGTGTCATCTGATTACCTGGCGGAAATTAAACTAAGAGAGAGCTCTATGAATCCTGAGCGTTCTGAACGCATTGAAATCCCCGTATTGCCGCTGCGCGATGTGGTGGTTTATCCGCACATGGTCATCCCCTTATTTGTCGGGCGGGAAAAATCTATCCGTTGTCTGGAAGCGGCGATGGACCATGATAAAAAAATTATGCTGGTCGCGCAGAAAGAAGCTTCAACGGATGAGCCGGGTGTAAACGATCTTTTCACCGTCGGGACCGTGGCCTCTATATTGCAGATGCTGAAACTGCCTGACGGCACCGTCAAAGTGCTGGTCGAGGGGTTACAGCGCGCGCGTATTTCTGCGCTCTCTGACAATGGCGAACACTTTTCTGCGAAGGCGGAGTATCTGGAGTCGCCGACCATTGATGAGCGGGAACAGGAAGTGCTGGTGCGTACTGCAATCAGCCAGTTCGAAGGCTACATCAAGCTGAACAAAAAAATCCCACCAGAAGTGCTGACGTCGCTGAATAGCATCGACGATCCGGCGCGTCTGGCGGATACCATTGCTGCACATATGCCACTGAAACTGGCTGACAAACAGTCCGTTCTGGAGATGTCCGACGTTAACGAACGTCTGGAATATCTGATGGCAATGATGGAATCGGAAATCGATCTGCTGCAGGTTGAGAAACGCATTCGCAACCGCGTTAAAAAGCAGATGGAGAAATCCCAGCGTGAGTACTATCTGAACGAGCAAATGAAAGCTATTCAGAAAGAACTCGGTGAAATGGACGACGCGCCGGACGAAAACGAAGCCCTGAAGCGCAAAATCGACGCGGCGAAGATGCCGAAAGAGGCAAAAGAGAAAGCGGAAGCAGAGTTGCAGAAGCTGAAAATGATGTCTCCGATGTCGGCAGAAGCGACCGTAGTGCGTGGTTATATCGACTGGATGGTACAGGTACCGTGGAATGCGCGCAGCAAGGTCAAAAAAGACCTGCGTCAGGCGCAGGAAATCCTTGATACCGACCATTATGGTCTGGAGCGCGTGAAAGATCGCATCCTTGAGTACCTTGCGGTTCAAAGCCGTGTCAACAAAATCAAGGGACCGATCCTCTGCCTGGTAGGGCCGCCGGGGGTAGGTAAAACCTCTCTTGGTCAGTCCATTGCCAAAGCCACCGGGCGTAAATATGTCCGTATGGCGCTGGGCGGCGTGCGTGATGAAGCGGAAATCCGTGGTCACCGCCGTACTTACATCGGTTCTATGCCGGGTAAACTGATCCAGAAAATGGCGAAAGTGGGCGTGAAAAACCCGCTGTTCCTGCTCGATGAGATCGACAAAATGTCTTCTGACATGCGAGGCGATCCGGCCTCTGCACTGCTTGAAGTGCTGGATCCAGAGCAGAACGTAGCGTTCAGCGACCACTACCTGGAAGTGGATTACGATCTCAGCGACGTGATGTTTGTCGCGACGTCGAACTCCATGAACATTCCGGCACCGCTGCTGGATCGTATGGAAGTGATTCGCCTCTCCGGTTATACCGAAGATGAAAAACTGAACATCGCCAAACGTCACCTGCTGCCGAAGCAGATTGAACGTAATGCACTGAAAAAAGGTGAGCTGACCGTCGACGATAGCGCCATTATCGGCATTATTCGTTACTACACCCGTGAGGCGGGCGTGCGTGGTCTGGAGCGTGAAATCTCCAAACTGTGCCGCAAAGCGGTTAAGCAGTTACTGCTCGATAAGTCATTAAAACATATCGAAATTAACGGCGATAACCTGCATGACTACCTCGGTGTTCAGCGTTTCGACTATGGTCGCGCTGATAACGAAAACTGTGTCGGTCAGGTAACCGGTCTGGCGTGGACGGAAGTGGGCGGTGACTTGCTGACCATTGAAACCGCATGTGTTCCGGGTAAAGGCAAACTGACCTATACCGGTTCGCTCGGCGAAGTGATGCAGGAGTCTATTCAGGCGGCGTTAACGGTGGTTCGTGCGCGTGCGGAAAAACTGGGGATCAACCCTGATTTTTACGAAAAAAGTGACATCCACGTCCACGTACCGGAAGGTGCGACGCCGAAAGATGGTCCGAGTGCCGGTATTGCTATGTGCACCGCGCTGGTTTCTTGCCTGACCGGTAACCCGGTTCGTGCCGATGTGGCAATGACCGGTGAGATCACTCTGCGTGGTCAGGTACTGCCGATCGGTGGTTTGAAAGAAAAACTCCTGGCAGCGCATCGCGGCGGGATTAAAACAGTGCTAATTCCGTTCGAAAATAAACGCGATCTGGAAGAGATTCCTGACAACGTAATTGCCGATCTGGACATTCATCCTGTGAAGCGCATTGAGGAAGTTCTGACTCTGGCGCTGCAAAATGAACCGTCTGGCATGCAGGTTGTGACTGCAAAATAGTGACCTCGCGCAAAATGCACTAATAAAAACAGGGCTGGCAGGCTAATTCGGGCTTGCCAGCCTTTTTTTGTCTCGCTAAGTTAGATGGCGGATCGGGCTTGCCCTTATTAAGGGGTGTTGTAAGGGGATGGCTGGCCTGATATAACTGCTGCGCGTTCGTACCTTGAAGGATTCAAGTGCGATATAAATTATAAAGAGGAAGAGAAGAGTGAATAAATCTCAATTGATCGACAAGATTGCTGCAGGGGCTGATATCTCTAAAGCTGCGGCTGGCCGTGCGTTAGATGCTATTATTGCTTCCGTAACTGAATCTCTGAAAGAAGGGGATGATGTAGCACTGGTAGGTTTTGGTACTTTTGCCGTTAAAGAGCGTGCTGCCCGTACTGGCCGCAACCCGCAGACCGGTAAAGAGATCACCATCGCTGCTGCTAAAGTACCGAGCTTCCGTGCAGGTAAAGCACTGAAAGACGCGGTAAACTAAGCGTTGTCCCCGGTGGGGATGTGACGAAGTTCAAGGGCGCATCTACTGATGTGCCTTTTTTATTTGTATTCGGTGACTTTCTGCGTCTTGTGGGCTGACAATTGCCCCCGTTTCTTGTCACAATAGGCCTTTGCGCGCATCGATACGTTGCGTGAGGTACACAGTCATCTACAGCGGAGTGTTGTTACACCATGATGGACAGCTTACGCACGGCTGCAAACAGTCTCGTGCTCAAGATTATTTTCGGTATCATTATCGTGTCGTTCATATTGACCGGCGTGAGTGGTTACCTGATTGGCGGAGGCAATAACTACGCCGCAAAAGTGAATGACCAGGAAATCAGCCGTGGGCAGTTCGAGAACGCCTTTAACAGCGAGCGTAATCGCATGCAGCAACAGCTGGGCGATCAATACTCCGAGCTGGCAGCGAATGAAGGCTATATGAAAACCCTGCGTCAACAGGTGCTGAATCGTCTGATCGACGAGGCGCTGTTGGATCAGTACGCTCGTGAGCTGAAACTGGGTATCAGTGATGAGCAGGTTAAACAGGCGATTTTCGCGACCCCAGCCTTCCAGGTTGATGGCAAATTTGATAACAGCCGCTATAACGGTATCCTCAACCAGATGGGGATGACCGCCGATCAGTACGCCCAGGCGCTGCGTAACCAGCTCACTACCCAACAGCTGATTAACGGTGTTGCCGGTACCGATTTTATGCTGAAAGGTGAAACCGACGAGCTGGCGGCACTGGTCGCGCAACAACGCGTGGTGCGTGAGGCGACTATCGATGTTAACGCGCTGGCGGCGAAGCAGCCTGTGACCGAACAGGAGATTGCCAGCTACTACGAACAAAACAAAAACAATTTCATGACGCCGGAACAATTCCGCGTGAGTTACATCAAGCTGGATGCCGCAACGATGCAGCAACCGGTTAGCGATGCGGATATCCAGAGCTACTACGATCAGCATCAGGATCAATTCACCCAGCCGCAGCGTACCCGCTACAGCATCATCCAGACCAAAACTGAAGATGAAGCGAAAGCGGTACTTGATGAGCTGAATAAAGGCGGTGATTTTGCTGCATTAGCCAAAGAAAAATCTGCCGATATTATCTCTGCCCGTAACGGCGGCGATATGGGTTGGTTAGAAGATGCCACTATCCCCGACGAACTGAAAAATGCTGGTCTAAAAGAAAAAGGCCAACTGTCTGGTGTCATCAAATCTTCGGTCGGTTTCCTGATTGTACGTCTGGACGACATTCATCCAGCGAAAGTGAAATCGTTAGACGAAGTACGTGACGACATTGCGGCGAAAGTGAAACACGAAAAAGCCCTCGATGCGTACTATGCGCTGCAGCAGAAAGTGAGCGATGCGGCAAGCAACGACACCGAGTCTCTGGCCGGTGCAGAGCAAGCTGCCGGCGTTAAAGCCACTCAGACGGGTTGGTTCAGCAAAGATAACCTGCCGGAAGAGTTGAACTTCAAGCCGGTTGCCGACGCTATCTTTAACGGCGGTCTGGTAGGTGAAAACGGCGCGCCGGGCATCAACTCTGACATCATCACCGTAGACGGCGACCGTGCATTCGTGCTGCGCATCAGCGAGCACAAACCGGAAGCGGTGAAACCGTTGGCAGATGTTCAGGAACAAGTTAAGGCACTGGTTCAGCACAACAAAGCTGAACAACAGGCGAAAGTGGATGCTGAGAAACTGCTGGTTGATTTGAAAGCCGGCAAAGGTGCGGAAGCTATGCAGGCTGCCGGTCTGAAATTTGGCGAGCCGAAAACCTTAAGCCGTTCCGGTCGTGACCCGATTAGCCAGGCGGCGTTTGCACTGCCACTGCCAGCGAAAGACAAACCGAGCTACGGTATGGCGACCGATATGCAAGGTAATGTGGTTCTGCTGGCGCTGGATGAAGTGAAACAAGGTTCAATGCCGGAAGATCAGAAAAAAGCGATGGTGCAGGGTATCACCCAGAACAACGCACAAATCGTCTTTGAAGCTCTGATGAGTAACCTGCGTAAAGAGGCGAAAATCAAAATTGGCGATGCGCTGGAACAGCAATAATCCTGAAGACGCCTCGCAAAAAAATGCGTTGCAGCTGTAACAAGAAAAGGTCGCTTTCGCGGCCTTTTCCATTTCTGAACATTGCCATTTGTTTACTGTTTTCACTGCCGTTAAGGTGATTCCACTGTTAACAAACAAGGAGAAAACAGTATGAAACACGGAATTAAAGCACTGCTCATTACCCTGTCCCTGGCCTGTGCCGGAATGTCTCATAGCGCGCTGGCGGCAGCTTCTGTGGCGAAACCGACGGCGGTAGAAACCAAAGCGGAAGCTCCTGCAGCACAAAGTAAAGCAGCAGTACCGGCGAAAGCCAGTGACGAAGAAGGCACCCGGGTCAGCATTAATAATGCCAGCGCGGAAGAGCTAGCCCGCGCGATGAATGGCGTTGGCCTGAAGAAAGCGCAGGCGATTGTCAGTTATCGCGAAGAGTACGGTCCGTTTAAAACAGTGGAGGATCTAAAGCAGGTGCCGGGGATGGGCAATTCGCTGGTGGAACGTAATCTGGCGGTATTAACCCTGTAATTAATTTGCATAGTGGCAATTTTTTGCCAGACTGAAGAGGTCATACCAGTTATGACCTCTGTACTTATAACAACAACGTAAGGTTATTGCGCTATGCAAACACAAATCAAAGTTCGTGGATATCATCTCGACGTTTACCAGCACGTCAACAACGCCCGCTACCTTGAATTTCTCGAAGAAGCCCGCTGGGATGGGTTGGAAAATAGCGACAGTTTTCAGTGGATGACGGCCCATAACATCGCCTTCGTCGTGGTCAATATCAATATTAACTATCGTCGCCCAGCGGTATTAAGTGACCTGTTAACTATTACCAGTCAGTTGCAGCAATTAAACGGTAAAAGCGGCATCTTAAGCCAGGTCATTACACTGGAGCCGGAAGGGCAGGTGGTAGCGGATGCGCTTATTACGTTTGTTTGTATTGATCTTAAAACGCAGAAAGCATTAGCTCTGGAAGGGGAATTGCGCGAAAAGCTGGAGCAGATGGTTAAGTAAACGTTTTGTGGTGCCGGATGCTCAAGCCGCATCCGGCGACACCCGGAATAATTACCTCAACCCGGTTTTCTGCTTCATCGCTGCCATCACCGTCGGTTTATCGGCCAGATAATGATTCAAACCGTTGGCGCGTAAATTACATGCCGCACAATGACCGCAACCGTCGCCTTTAATGCCGTTATAGCAGGTCAACGTTTCGTTACGGACTAAATCCAGTTTGCCGTAATAATCTGCCAGCGCCCAGGTTTCCGCTTTATCAATCCACATCAGCGGCGTTTCAAAACGAATATCTTTCGCCATGCCCAAACTGACGGCATGGTTTAGTGCTTTCACAAACTCATCGCGGCAATCCGGGTAGCCGGAGAAATCCGTTTCACAGACGCCGGTAATTACGGCTTCTGCTTTTACCTGATACGCATATATTGCCGCCAGCGTCAGGAACAAAATATTACGCCCTGGGACAAACGTATTCGGGATGCCATCGGCTTCAGGTTCATAATCAGGCACCGGAATGCTGTCACGTGTCAGGCTGCTGACCGCCAGCTCGTTGAGCAGCGTTACATCAAGAACCTTATGCGCGCGTGCTCCCAGTTTCAGCGCCAGTTCGCGTGCCACGTCGATTTCTGCGCGATGTCGCTGACCGTAATCGAACGTCACGCAATGGACTTCATCATATTGTTGTAATGCCTGCACCAGACAGGTGGTGGAATCCTGGCCTCCACTGAACACAACGACAGCACGTTTCATAGATAATCCTGCTTGAACAATAAAAGCGTTATGGTAACGCCTGCGATTAACCCGGACCAGCTATTCATTGCGACGGCGCGGGAAGCCAGGCTTCGGTAAATTCAAACCAGCCGCGCGGTGTCAGTCGCACACCGTTCACGCCGGGAGGGGCACTAATGCGATAGTGATAGTTGAACAGCGGCGTCAGCGTCGCGTCTGCCATTAACTGGCTAAAAACCGCTTTCAGGGCATTAAATCGGTTTTCCTCATCAGGCATTACTTGCACCGCGTCCAGCGTCGATTGCAGATGTGCATATGCTGGAGCGTCGAAAACATGTGGCCATAGTGGATCGCAACGTAGCCATTGCTCCAGAGTATATTCCGGTGCTTCGCCAATTAATCTGTCGCCCATCATGAGGTCTGCGTGTGCCAGTAGGGTCGTGTCGTCCCAGTTTTTTGCGTTATGAAAAATAATTGTGAGTTCACAGCCTTCCGCTGCCAGTGTCGCCTGTAGGCGTTCTGCCATGGTATGAAGTTCTATCGGTAGGTGATAAACCAGCGTCAAGGTTTTCGGTAGTTTGACTTCATCCGGTACTTGCCAGTGCGGAATAGTCCAGCCTGGCAGTAATGCATGACTGGCGGTGATCAGGTTTTCTCCGACTTCTAACGTTTGTAATAAACCGGATTGATGAATAATGGAGATCACTTTTCGCGCCTGCCAGAGGGAGAGTCGGGGACTTTTGCGCAACGTTAAATAGCAAAAACCTAAACTGATGCCACTACTGACCTGGCTGACCCGTTGCAGCTCCTCCGGTTTGCCGATGGTGATTTGCACGGGATGCCGACAACTGGTTCCCAAATCTTTTTCGAAAAGCGGCGGAGTTATCCAGTACTCAACCGCTTTAAGCAGCGGATGACGCAAATGGTAATAATCATGGCTCTCCAGGCGCACCAGCTCCGCTGTGAATTGTGTTAAGCGAAAAGGACCAGTGCCGATCAGTGGGAATTGCGGATGCGCCAGATGGCTGCAATAGCTCGCCAGCCGGTGCGCAAGCCAGTAATCGGGGCGATGTAAAAAGAAGGTCAGACACTGCGGATGGGTGACTTCAATACGCTTCACGCTAATAAATAATTGATCCAGTGCTGGCAGTTGTAACAGCATCAATAATCGCTGGTGTAAGTGTGAGGCTTTTACTGCATCGCCGTTATGCCAGTGTAGGGTTGAACGAAGATAAAAGTCCCAGCGTAACCCGTCAGTAGAGGTTTCCCAGTGATGCGCTAAATCGCCAATCGGGCGCTGAGTATTATTATCGAAGCGGGTCAGGCCGGAAAATATCTGCCCGGCGAGATGCTGCTCGGCACGGCCGGGCAAAAAGCCTGGTTGTAGCGGTTCGAGCGGGCGATAGTAGGGAATACGCAACGTGGGTGTATCGTTTTGCCATTGTCCGCCCATAAACGGCTGTAACAGAGTGCGTAGCTCACCTGGGGCCAGTTGCGCCAGCTCCAGCACATCTTGCTGCTTTCCGGTTTCCAGTGCCTGTTCCATCATCGCATTGCGTAGCGATTCCGGCGTGACCAGAAAGCGTAATTGTCCGCGCTTTCCGCGTCCTGACTGCGCCTGCCACTCCAGCCATCCCGCCTCCTGTGCCTGACGCAACAGCGTACGAACATGGCGTTCGCTGCAAAAACAGCGTTCGGCCAGTTCGCTGACGGTGACGGTTTGCGGCTTTCCGGCTGAAGGTTGCCACAGACGTTGATACTGGTTAAGACGGTTGAGCAATCGCATATAAACCCGGAACAATATTATTTAACTATTCACTATTACTTCCGTATATATCAGGTGATACTCAATCTCCATTAACCGTGTCACAGAGTGGAGAAAGAAATGGCTCGTCTGGCAGCATTTGATATGGATGGCACTTTATTGATGCCTGACCATCATTTAGGTGAGAAAACCCTCTCTACTTTGGCGCGACTGCGTGAACGCGACATTACCCTCACTTTTGCCACGGGGCGTCATGCGCTGGAGATGCAGCATATTCTCGGGGCACTATCGCTGGATGCATATTTGATTACCGGCAACGGAACGCGCGTGCATTCTCTGGAAGGTGAACTTTTACATCGTGATGATTTACCTGCGGATGTCGCGGAGCTGGTGCTGTATCAGCAATGGGATACCCGAGCCAGCATGCATATCTTCAATGACGACGGTTGGTTTACCGGGAAAGAGATCCCTGCGTTGTTGCAGGCATTTGTCTATAGCGGTTTTCGTTATCAGATAATCGATGTCAAAAAAATGCCACTCGGCAGCGTCACCAAGATCTGCTTCTGTGGCGATCACGACGATCTTACACGCTTGCAGATCCAGCTATACGAAGCATTAGGCGAGCGTGCACATTTGTGTTTTTCCGCCACGGATTGCCTCGAAGTACTGCCGGTGGGCTGCAATAAAGGCGCTGCATTGACGGTGCTGACCCAACATTTAGGTTTATCGTTGCGCGATTGCATGGCCTTTGGTGATGCGATGAACGATCGCGAAATGTTAGGCAGCGTCGGTAGCGGGTTTATTATGGGCAATGCGATGCCGCAACTGCGCGCGGAGCTCCCGCATTTACCGGTGATTGGACATTGCCGAAATCAGGCTGTCTCTCACTATTTGACGCACTGGCTGGACTATCCACATCTACCTTATTCCCCCGAATAATGAGATCCCTTCCAGCACCGGGCAATTGCCCGGTTTTTTTTGCGTTGAATTTGTCATTTTGTGCCGTGGTGTTTAAACCGCACAGAATAAATTGTCGTGATTTCACCTTTAAAATAGAATTAAAAGAGAAAAAAATTCTCTGTGGAAGGGCTATGTTAGATAAAATTGACCGTAAGCTGCTGGCCTTACTGCAGCAGGATTGCACCCTCTCTTTGCAGGCACTGGCTGAAGCCGTTAATCTGACAACCACCCCTTGCTGGAAGCGCCTGAAACGGCTGGAGGACGACGGTATCCTTATCGGCAAAGTCGCCCTGCTGGATCCGGAAAAAATAGGCCTCGGCCTGACCGCCTTTGTGCTGATAAAAACGCAACATCACAGCAGCGAATGGTATTGCCGCTTTGTCACGGTGGTTACCGAAATGCCAGAAGTGCTGGGGTTCTGGCGCATGGCTGGTGAATACGATTATCTGATGCGCGTCCAGGTTGCCGACATGAAACGCTACGACGAGTTTTATAAGCGTCTGGTAAACAGCGTGCCGGGGCTGTCGGACGTCACTTCCAGCTTCGCGATGGAACAGATTAAATACACCACTTCTTTACCCATCGAATAAATATCCAGAATCAGGTCAGGACACAACGCGTGCGATTATTTGCTCAATTAAGCTGGTATTTCCGTCGGGAATGGCGTCGCTATCTCGGGGCTGTCGCCTTGCTTGTCATTATCGCGATGCTGCAACTGGTTCCGCCAAAAGTGGTTGGTATTGTTGTCGATGGCGTGACAGAACAACACTTTACTACCGGGCAGATCCTGATGTGGATCGCCACCATGGTGCTGATTGCCGTTGTGGTTTATTTCCTGCGTTACGTCTGGCGGGTATTGCTGTTTGGTGCGTCTTATCAACTGGCTGTTGAACTGCGTGAAGATTATTACCGTCAGCTAAGCCGGCAGCATCCTGAGTTTTACCTGCGTCATCGCACGGGTGACCTCATGGCTCGTGCGACCAATGACGTCGATCGCGTCGTGTTTGCAGCCGGAGAAGGGGTGCTGACGCTGGTGGATTCACTGGTGATGGGCTGCGCTGTGTTGATTATGATGTCTACGCAAATTAGCTGGCAGTTGACCTTATTTGCCCTGTTGCCGATGCCAGTGATGGCGATCATGATCAAGCGCAACGGCGATGCCTTGCATGAACGCTTTAAGCTGGCACAGGCGGCGTTTTCTAGTCTTAATGACCGCACCCAGGAAAGCCTCACCAGTATCCGCATGATCAAAGCCTTTGGTCTGGAAGATCGCCAGTCGGCGTTATTTGCCGCGGATGCCGAAGATACCGGCAAAAAAAACATGCGGGTGGCGCGTATTGATGCTCGTTTCGACCCGACCATCTATATCGCGATTGGTATGGCGAACTTGCTGGCGATTGGCGGCGGTAGTTGGATGGTGGTGCAGGGCAGTTTAACGCTGGGCCAGCTCACCAGTTTTATGATGTATTTAGGTCTGATGATTTGGCCAATGCTGGCGCTGGCATGGATGTTTAACATTGTGGAACGTGGTAGTGCTGCATACAGCCGTATTCGCGCGATGCTGGCGGAAGCGCCGGTGGTGAACGATGGTAGCGAACCCGTGCCGGAAGGGCGTGGCGAACTGGATGTAAATATTCACCAGTTCACGTATCCGCAGACTGACCATCCTGCGCTGGAAAACGTCAATTTCGCCCTGAAACCCGGTCAGATGCTGGGTATCTGCGGGCCGACTGGTTCCGGCAAAAGTACCCTGTTGTCGCTCATTCAGCGTCATTTCGACGTCAGCGAGGGGGATATTCGCTTTCATGATATTCCTCTGACGAAGTTACAACTCGATAGCTGGCGTAGCCGCCTGGCGGTAGTTAGCCAGACACCGTTCCTTTTTTCCGACACCGTAGCGAACAACATCGCGTTGGGTTGCCCGAATGCCACCCAGCAAGAGATTGAGCATGTCGCGCGGTTAGCCAGCGTACATGACGATATTTTGCGTCTACCGCAAGGTTACGATACAGAAGTGGGCGAGCGCGGCGTGATGCTTTCCGGTGGGCAAAAACAGCGTATCTCCATTGCTCGAGCGTTATTAGTCAACGCGGAAATCCTCATCCTTGATGATGCGCTTTCGGCGGTGGACGGACGCACAGAGCACCAGATCCTGCATAACCTGCGTCAGTGGGGACAGGGAAGAACGGTAATCATCAGTGCCCATCGCCTTTCGGCACTGACGGAAGCCAGTGAAAATGTAATGAACGCATCCCACACAATTAAACACGGAGCAGTATGATGGTTAAAAGGGTGAAACTGGCAGGTGTGGAGCCTCGCAGATTTCCGGCATCATAGTGCCCAATACGGGATGCATAAAGCTCCCTCAGACTGGAGACTCCACAAATGAAATATACACCGG
>NZ_MDGW01000599.1:0-15703 GCF_001712525.1 Shigella sp. FC1661 | reverse complement strand
GGCGCACGTCTTCGGTGAACGCACTCTGGCCACACTGGAGCGTCTTCTGAGCCTGCTGTCGGCCTTTGAGGTCGTGGTATGGATGACGGATGGCTGGCCGCTGTATGAATCACGCCTGAAGGGAAAGCTGCACGTTATCAGCAAGCGTTACACTCAGCGCATTGAGCGACATAATCTGAATCTGAGACAACATCTGGCAAGGCTGGGACGGAAGTCACTGTCGTTCTCAAAATCGGTGGAGCTGCATGACAAGGTCATCGGGCATTATCTGACTATCAGTAAGTTGGAGTCATTACCAATTTTCGTACCCATTTACCGTTTATCCCTTGTACATATTCCCCCGGTTTGGCCCGAGCTACGAGCTTTTGCCCGGCGAGTTTCGCGATATCATCTACAGACACATTATTTTGCTTTGCCAGTTGTTGGTAACTCGCTTTACGTTCGGCATTAATGTCGGTTACTAATTTCTCTGTTTCAGCATCCGTTTTCAGCGCAACCAGATAACCATAAAATGTTTCCCCGACCCGCCCCTGCGTTCTGGCTTCATCCAGAGTCAATGCCATTACATTGCTGCTTACCAGCCCAACAAGAAACGCACAAAGAAGTAATGTTTTCTTCATCATCGCCTCAGTAAAGATCG
The DNA here is from genome assembly GCF_001712525.1 of Shigella sp. FC1661. Taxonomy (NCBI): domain Bacteria; kingdom Pseudomonadati; phylum Pseudomonadota; class Gammaproteobacteria; order Enterobacterales; family Enterobacteriaceae; genus Shigella; species Shigella sp. FC1661. The sequence continues at coordinate 15,063 of NZ_MDGW01000599.1, read as the reverse complement.
CTACGAGTTTCAAGCAGCTCTTCGACATCTTTGTCTGCCTTGATGATGATCTCATGCTCAATTTTAACGTTCATATTGATAGTGATCGGTTCCTTGGGCGCAGCGACTTCAATACGCGGCGTACAGGCAGCCAGCATAAAAGATGACGTCAACGCAGCCAGTAAAATTTTCATTGTTTTTCCTCACACTCTTTTCCTTGCGGACAGTCATTTCCCGGCAGACGTGCGTTCTGCTCCAACCATGCCTGGAGATTATCGCCAAAGCGTAAACTGCGCCACAGCGTAAAAATATTCTCTTCATGATGGTAATTAAGGTTTACCGTACCGCTTTTACCATCAACGCGACTGGTACCTGTAATGTTGGCCTGCATGGTTAATAAACCGAGATTATCTAAATTAATATTTGTCGATGAACGGCTAATTTCCATATAGCGCAACCAGTTAATTGCTGAACCCGCAGTCATATTGTCTTTCACCACCGCATCTGCGGTGTCTTTATCCAGCCGCAAGGTCATTGGCCCGCTATTTGCCAGCCAACCATCTTTCACTATCCATTTTTCGTTGTTTAGCCATAACGGCAATGCACCACTAAATGCCCCGGACATGGCGAATTGTTTCGGATTGACGGCGCTAACCAGTTCGCTGGATGAGAGATTATTCAGCCGCAACAGCGCCGGGTCATGTTGCGGCATACGTAATTGTTTCATCAGTACGTTACCGCCTAACACATCGACGCTAACATCAGTCAACAGCAAGGGTTCTTCTTCAGTCCACGGATAACGCCCTTGCAAATCAGCCGTAATATTTTTCGCTGTCACCAGATTAATCACTTCGGCAATTCGCAACGTAACGGGGCCGCGAGTCCCCAGATGCCAGGCTCCATCGGCAAAACGGAAAGGCAGGACAAAATCGACACCGTTAACCTGATTATCTGGCATCCAGGCACTACCGCCTTTCAACACGCCGTGCCCTCCCGCGCGGAATCCTTGTTCAGGCGCAGCAGAAAATGCAACCTGAGCATACAGTTCACCATCGCGTAAGTTCATCTTCCAGTCGGGTGGCACCAGCGGCTGGAATACAGTCAGTGATTGTTTTGGCCACCAGGCGTTACCGCGCAGACGAATACCGTCCCAGCGACCATTTACCCGAACCGGGCCAATCTCACCAGCATGTAAATCGCCTTTAAAGAGGAAATACGTCGGATCGCGCCCATCGACGCTAAATTTTAAGGTTGATGGCGGTAACACACTGCCGCCAGTGAACAGCGTTTGCCCGGCGTCCAGTGACAGCGCGCCGCTGAAGGAGGGATGCTGTGCGTCACGTACCCAGACGACGGGCTTGTCCAGAATTAATCGCGGCTTTTCTACCGTCATCGTACCGTATTGTAACTGGTCGAAACCGGTGGAGAGGTCGGTCAGCGTAATCGTGCTGTCATGCCATTCACCTTTTCCTGCGACATCCCAGGTGGCATTCATCGGTGTAAAACTGCCTTTTCCCCAGTAGCGCCACTGCCAGCGGCCCGCGTCAGGGAGAAAATCATTCGCCAGCCCATCCATATGCAGCACGAAATCGCCCAGTTCATTTTCATGCGCCTGCAAAATGGCCTGCAAACGTCCGTCAACACCACGTTGGGTGACTTTTACACCCGCTAAAGGCCAGCGGATTTCATCGATGTCCAGCGAATCGATGACTCTTCCCTTTGAACGAAGTAACGCGCCTGGCTCAAAGGCCAGCGTTGGGTCAGTCAGACTTCCACTTAGCTGCGCGGGTAAGCGGGCATATAAAATGAGGTCCGCCTGTTTCGCTTCACCGGTCAGCTGCAGAGGCAGCTGGCTGTTATCCATGCTTAATTTTCCTGGGCCAAAATTTAGCACCGCGTTACCTTTACCCGCTTGCCCCTGGGTCAGCACACTCAGTCGTCCGCTGATCAGAGCGTTCTCAAGCCCTGCCTGCCAGTTGTCGACTTTGACACCCAGTCGGCCACTCAAAGGAAAACCTGCATACGGCCAACTCCAGCGACCATCGCTTACGGTCAATTGTTGACGAGTAATTTGCCACGGCAAATCGAGCAACGGATCGCCGTTATCACGTGCCAGCACAATCAATTGCCCGCTATTTTCCTGCCAGTCCAGCTCTGCATCCACCAGTGACGGTTCCTGCGGCAAGTTTAACGTCGCAGTAGCATGCCCACTTACAGGAAGTCCATCCGGCACGAGCGGCATAGTAAATTCCCCCACCAGTTTAACCGGCGGCTGATATTCAAACGCGATGACATCCAGTTCGCTGACTGTAAGTTGTTGCCCTTTCAGCTGGCCTTGAAATTTAACTTTTTCGCCCTGATAACGCAGTTGCTGGATATCAGAGGTTAATGCGAGAGAGAGTTTTCCCTGCCATTCCTGCCAGGGAGAAAAAATCAGTTTATCGATATTGATCCAGGTGTTAGGCAGCATGGACTGCCACTGCGCGAGGGTTTTTGGAGCAGCTGGCGATTGCTCCGTCTGCGGCAATTTCGCCAGACAAGCAGAATCAAATTCTACCGTGCCGACGTTCAATAACCAGCGGCTGGGATGTGAAAGGCTGGCGTTGGTGATATGCGCAAGCTGACAATCTCCCACCAGATAACGGAGATCGGGAATGATTAAACCTTTACGCGTAATGCGTGGGCTTTCATCTAATGCAATACGTGTCCCGAGCGGTAGCCAGATGCCCGCCAGCGTGGGAACCCACAGCCCGAGCGTCATCAGCAGCGTCAACGGCACAAGAATAATCAGTAATAACAGCGCGAGAACGGCTTTATATTTACCCAGCATGGGTAGTTAATATCCTGATTTAGCGAAAAATTAAGCATTCAATACGGGTATTGTGGCATGTTTAACCGTTCAGTTGAAGGTTGCGCCTACACTAAGCATAGTTGTTGATGAATTTTTCAATATCGCCATGGTTTTCAATTATATTTGAAATTTTGTAAAATATTTTTAGTGGCTTAAATGTGATTCAACATCACTGGAGAAAGTCTTATGAAACTCGCCGTTTATAGCACAAAACAGTACGACAAGAAGTACCTGCAACAGGTGAACGAGTCCTTTGGCTTTGAGCTGGAATTTTTTGACTTTCTGCTGACGGAAAAAACCGCTAAAACTGCCAATGGCTGCGAAGCGGTATGTATTTTCGTAAACGATGACGGCAGCCGCCCGGTGCTGGAAGAGCTGAAAAAGCACGGCGTTAAATATATCGCCCTGCGCTGTGCCGGTTTCAATAACGTCGACCTTGATGCGGCAAAAGAACTGGGGCTGAAAGTAGTCCGTGTTCCAGCCTATGATCCAGAGGCCGTTGCTGAACACGCCATCGGTATGATGATGACGCTGAACCGCCGTATTCACCGCGCGTATCAGCGTACCCGTGACGCTAACTTCTCTCTGGAAGGTCTGACCGGCTTTACTATGTATGGCAAAACGGCAGGCGTTATCGGTACCGGTAAAATCGGTGTGGCGATGCTGCGCATTCTGAAAGGTTTTGGTATGCGTCTGCTGGCGTTCGATCCGTATCCAAGTGCAGCGGCGCTGGAACTCGGTGTGGAGTATGTCGATCTGCCAACCCTGTTCTCTGAATCAGACGTTATCTCTCTGCACTGCCCGCTGACACCGGAAAACTACCATCTGTTGAACGAAGCCGCCTTCGATCAGATGAAAAATGGCGTGATGATCGTCAATACCAGTCGCGGTGCATTGATTGATTCTCAGGCAGCAATTGAAGCGCTGAAAAATCAGAAAATTGGTTCGTTGGGTATGGACGTGTATGAGAACGAACGCGATCTGTTCTTTGAAGATAAATCCAACGACGTGATCCAGGATGACGTATTCCGTCGCCTGTCTGCCTGCCACAACGTGCTGTTTACCGGGCACCAGGCATTCCTGACAGCAGAAGCTCTGACCAGTATTTCTCAGACTACGCTGCAAAACTTAAGCAATCTGGAAAAAGGCGAAACCTGCCCGAACGAACTGGTTTAATGTTGCAGCTCCCCTGCAATCCAGGGGAGCTGATTCAGATAATCCCCAATGACCTTTCATTCTCTATTCTTAAAATAGTCCTGAGTCAGAAACTGTAATTGAGAACCACAATGAAGAAAGTAGCCGCGTTTGTTGCGCTAAGCCTGCTGATGGCGGGATGTGTAAGTAATGACAAAATTGCTGTTACGCCAGAACAGCTACAGCATCATCGCTTTGTGCTGGAAAGCGTAAACGGTAAGCCCGTGACCAGCGATAAAAATCCGCCAGAAATCAGCTTTGGTGAAAAAATGATGATTTCCGGCAGCATGTGTAACCGCTTTAGCGGTGAAGGCAAACTGTCTAATGGTGAACTGACAGCCAAAGGGCTGGCAATGACCCGTATGATGTGCGCTAACCCGCAGCTTAATGAACTCGATAACACCATTAGCGAAATGCTGAAAGAAGGTGCACAAGTGGATCTGACCGCGAACCAGTTAACGCTGGCGACCGCGAAACAGACATTAACTTATAAGCTGGCGGATTTAATGAATTAATAGCTGCCACAGCTCCCGGCGGCAAGTGACTGTTCGCTACAGCGTTTGCCGTTGGGTAATGCACACATCCCAATCGCCGTGCCATCCAGTTGACGGGCAACAGAAAGCGAACCGCCGATCATTGCACAATTTGCTTCTCCACTACTGGACATCGACGCTTTTAAACCTGGCGCTACGTGCGCCGCAGTCGCCTGCTGAACAGGTTCACTACTACACGCCGACAACAATAAAGCGGCACACCCTACCCAAAACGCTGCTCGCATCTTTTCTTCCTCTGATCTTCAAGCCAAACGACACCGCCATAAATAATAGGCAGCACAGAGGGCGACATCGAGAGCTGTCCTGCGCGTTGCCCCGCATTTTTACTTTTTTATGGCTATTTTTTTGCCCTCTGTTTGATCAAAACATTCATTACGCTGATGTGGGGGACACAAAAGCGAAAATGCAGAAGAAAGCCATTTGCTAAAATTGAAAGATTACTACTGGGCGCGCAGCAATTTCGTGCGCCCCTCATTTGCGCAATGTAAGGGTGTCATATGATTACTATTGACGGTAATGGCGCGGTTGCTTCGGTGGCGTTTCGCACCAGTGAAGTTATCGCCATCTACCCTATTACCCCCAGTTCCACGATGGCAGAACAGGCTGATGCCTGGGCCGGAAACGGCTTGAAGAACGTTTGGGGAGACACACCACGCGTGGTTGAAATGCAGTCGGAAGCGGGTGCTATCGCTACCGTGCATGGCGCTTTGCAGACGGGTGCCCTTTCAACATCGTTTACGTCATCGCAGGGTTTGCTGCTGATGATCCCGACACTGTACAAACTGGCAGGCGAACTCACACCGTTTGTCCTGCATGTAGCGGCACGTACCGTTGCCACACATGCACTCTCTATTTTTGGCGATCATTCCGACGTCATGGCGGTGCGCCAGACGGGTTGCGCGATGTTGTGTGCGGCAAACGTCCAGGAAGCGCAAGACTTTGCTCTCATTTCGCACATCGCGACGCTGAAAAGCCGCGTGCCATTTATTCATTTCTTTGATGGTTTCCGCACGTCCCACGAAATCAATAAAATTGTCCCGCTGGCCGATGACACGATTCTTGATCTCATGCCGCAGGCCGAAATTGATGCTCATCGCGCCCGGGCGCTCAACCCGGAACATCCGGTGATCCGTGGTACGTCCGCCAATCCTGACACTTATTTCCAGTCTCGCGAAGCCACCAACCCCTGGTACAACGCAGTCTATGACCATGTTGAACAGGCGATGAATGATTTCTCTGCCGCGACAGGTCGTCAGTATCAGCCGTTTGAATATTACGGGCATCCGCAAGCTGAACGGGTGATTATCCTGATGGGCTCAGCCATTGGCACCTGTGAAGAAGTGGTTGATGAATTGCTAACCCGTGGCGAAAAAGTCGGCGTGCTGAAAGTTCGCCTGTACCGCCCCTTCTCAGCCAAACACTTGCTACAAACTCTACCGGGATCCGTACGCAGCGTGGCGGTACTGGACAGAACCAAAGAACCCGGTGCCCAGGCAGAACCGCTCTATCTGGATGTGATGACCGCACTGGCAGAAGCCTTTAATAATGGCAAGCGCGAAACTCTGCCCCGTGTCATTGGTGGGCGCTATGGTCTTTCATCCAAAGAATTTGGCCCGGACTGTGTACTGGCGGTATTTGCCGAGCTCAACGCGGCTAAACCGAAAGCGCGCTTTACGGTTGGTATTTACGATGATGTAACCAATCTGTCCCTGCCGTTGCCGGAAAACACCCAGCCAAACTCGGCGAAACTTGAAGCCTTGTTTTATGGCCTTGGTAGTGATGGCAGCGTTTCCGCGACCAAAAACAATATCAAGATTATCGGTAATTCCACGCCGTGGTACGCACAGGGCTATTTTGTTTACGACTCCAAAAAAGCGGGCGGCCTGACGGTTTCTCACCTTCGCGTGAGCGAACAGCCGATTCGTTCCGCTTATCTCATTTCCCAGGCTGATTTTGTTGGCTGCCACCAGTTGCAGTTTATCGATAAATATCAGATGGCTGAGCGTTTAAAACCTGGCGGCACTTTCCTGCTCAACACGCCGTACAGCGCAGATGAAGTGTGGTCGCGCTTGCCGCAAGAAGTTCAGGCCGTGTTAAACCAGAAAAAAGCGCGCTTCTATGTGATTAACGCGGCGAAAATCGCCCGCGAATGTGGCCTGGCGGCCCGTATTAATACCGTCATGCAGATGGCTTTTTTCCATCTGACGCAAATTCTGCCTGGCGATAGCGCCCTCGCAGAATTGCAGGGTGCGATTGCCAAAAGTTACAGTAGCAAAGGCCAGGATCTGGTGGAAGGCAACTGGCAGGCTCTGGCGCTGGCGCGTGAATCCGTAGAAGAAGTTCCGTTGCAACCGGTAAATCCGCACAGCGCCAATCGACCGCCAGTGGTTTCCGATGCCGCCCCTGATTTCGTGAAAACCGTAACCGCAGCGATGCTCGCAGGGCTTGGTGATGCCCTCCCCGTTTCGGCGCTGCCGCCAGACGGCACCTGGCCGATGGGGACCACTCGCTGGGAAAAACGCAATATCGCCGAAGAGATCCCCATCTGGAAAGAGGAACTCTGTACCCAATGTAACCACTGCGTCGCCGCTTGCCCACACTCAGCTATTCGCGCAAAAGTGGTACCACCCGAAGCGATGGAAAACGCCCCTGCCAGCCTGCATTCGCTGGATGTGAAATCGCGTGATATGCGCGGGCAGAAATATGTCTTGCAGGTGGCTCCGGAAGATTGCACCGGTTGTAACCTGTGCGTCGAAGTTTGCCCGGCGAAAGACCGTCAGAATCCAGAGATTAAAGCCATCAATATGATGTCGCGCCTGGAACATGTCGAAGAAGAGAAAATCAATTACGATTTCTTCCTCAACCTGCCAGAAATCGACCGTAGCAAACTGGAACGTATTGATATTCGTACATCGCAGCTGATTACACCGCTGTTTGAATATTCCGGTGCTTGCTCCGGTTGTGGCGAGACGCCGTATATTAAATTGCTGACTCAGCTCTATGGCGACCGGATGTTGATCGCTAACGCCACCGGCTGTTCTTCAATTTATGGCGGTAACCTGCCCTCTACACCGTATACCACCGATGCCAACGGTCGTGGGCCGGCATGGGCGAACTCTCTATTTGAAGATAATGCCGAATTTGGCCTTGGTTTCCGCCTGACGGTCGATCAACACCGTGTCCGCGTGCTGCGTCTGCTGGATCAATTTGCCGATAAAATCCCGGCGGAATTACTGACGGCGTTGAAATCAGACGCTACGCCAGAGGTTCGTCGAGAACAGATCGCAGCTTTACGCCAGCAACTCAACGATGTTGCCGAAGCACATGAACTGCTACGTGATGCAGATGCACTGGTGGAAAAATCAATCTGGCTGATTGGTGGTGATGGCTGGGCTTACGATATCGGCTTTGGCGGTCTGGATCATGTATTGAGTTTGACGGAAAACGTCAACATTCTGGTGCTGGATACGCAATGCTATTCCAACACCGGTGGTCAGGCGTCGAAAGCGACACCGCTGGGTGCAGTAACTAAATTTGGCGAGCACGGCAAACGTAAAGCGCGTAAAGATCTTGGCGTCAGTATGATGATGTACGGTCATGTTTATGTGGCGCAGATTTCTCTCGGCGCGCAGCTGAACCAGACGGTGAAAGCGATTCAGGAAGCGGAAGCGTATCCGGGACCATCGCTGATCATTGCTTATAGCCCGTGTGAAGAGCATGGTTACGATCTGGCACTCAGCCATGACCAGATGCGCCAACTCACAGCTACCGGCTTCTGGCCGCTATATCGCTTCGATCCTCGTCGTGCCGATGAAGGCAAACTGCCGCTGGCGCTGGATTCACGCCCGCCGTCAGAAGCACTGGAAGAAACGTTACTTCACGAGCAACGTTTCCGTCGTCTGAATTCGCAGCAGCCAGAAGTGGCAGAACAGTTATGGAAAGATGCTGCAGCTGATTTGCAAAAACGCTATGACTTCCTGGCACAAATGGCCGGAAAAGCGGAAAAAAGCAACACCGATTAAATGCTCTGGATAAGGATTATCCAATTCTAAAAAAAGCCCGGACGACTGTTCGGGCTTGTCTTTTTATATGTTGGAAAATCAGTGGCAATGCAATGGCCCAACAGAAAATAAAATCTGTGACAATAAAGGCATATAACCCGCGCAGAATAACGTATAGAAAATTAAAAGTATAATTTTTATTTTGTATGTATTATCTTCGATACATTCACCAGACTTATTATCATTTCAGAAGAATTATTTGATTAAGGTTTTACTTAAGGCGTAACAAATGATATTTATCGGCTAACTGAACTTCTCCTTTAGGATGTTTTCACTCCCCGGAATGGGGATAAAAGGCAAATAAAATAACTAAAGGATTTATTCAATGAAAAGCAAAGTACTGGCACTTTTAATTCCTGCCCTGCTCGCCGCAGGTGCTGCACATGCAGCCGAAGTTTATAATAAAGACGGCAACAAATTAGATCTGTATGGCAAAGTTGATGGCCTGCATTATTTTTCTGATAATTCAGCGAAAGATGGCGATCAGAGCTATGCGCGTCTGGGTTTTAAAGGCGAAACCCAAATTAACGATCAACTCACTGGCTACGGTCAATGGGAATACAATATTCAGGCAAACAACACTGAATCTTCAAAAAACCAGTCATGGACCCGTCTGGCATTTGCCGGGCTGAAATTTGCAGATTACGGTTCTTTCGATTACGGACGTAATTATGGCGTAATGTACGACATCGAAGGCTGGACAGATATGCTGCCTGAATTTGGCGGTGACTCTTATACCAATGCAGACAACTTTATGACTGGTCGAGCCAATGGCGTCGCGACTTATCGTAATACTGATTTCTTCGGTCTGGTAAATGGTCTGAACTTCGCGGTGCAGTATCAAGGTAACAACGAAGGAGCCAGTAATGGTCAGGAAGGCACCAACAACGGACGTGATGTTCGCCATGAAAACGGTGACGGCTGGGGTTTTTCCACAACATATGATTTAGGCATGGGCTTTAGCGCTGGTGCGGCATACACCTCTTCTGACCGCACCAATGACCAGGTTAACCATACTGCGGCGGGTGGTGATAAAGCAGACGCGTGGACTGCTGGGCTAAAATACGATGCTAACAATATTTACCTGGCAACCATGTATTCAGAAACGCGTAATATGACCCCGTTTGGCGACAGCGATTATGCTGTGGCAAACAAAACCCAGAATTTTGAAGTCACTGCCCAGTACCAGTTTGATTTTGGTCTGCGTCCGGCAGTCTCTTTCCTGATGTCTAAAGGCCGTGACCTGCACGCTGCCGGTGGTGCAGACAACCCGGCAGGTGTTGATGATAAAGATCTGGTTAAATACGCCGATGTTGGCGCGACTTACTATTTCAATAAAAACATGTCCACCTACGTTGACTATAAAATCAACCTGTTGGATGAAGATGACAGCTTCTACGCTGCCAATGGCATCTCTACCGATGATATTGTCGCTTTAGGTCTGGTTTATCAGTTCTAAATCCTCCTGCCCGCTGTTATGGCGGGCTTTTTCTGCTTATTCTTCCTCCTTTGATCTAAATTAAAAATGTGAACTCCATCATTACACAAAAAGTGTCATCTGGCGTTACACTTTATGCGGATACTAAAACAGGAGGTTTTATGAACAGAACGATTCTTGTCCCTATCGATATTTCCGATTCAGAATTAACTCAACGCGTGATTAGCCACGTTGAGGCAGAGGCAAAGATTGACGATGCAGAGGTTCATTTCCTGACGGTAATACCTTCACTGCCCTACTATGCCTCTCTGGGTTTAGCGTATTCCGCAGAATTACCGGCAATGGATGACCTGAAAGCGGAAGCCAAATCGCAACTGGAAGAGATCATTAAAAAATTTAAACTGCCAACCGACAGAGTGCATGTCCATGTTGAGGAAGGCTCGCCCAAAGACCGCATTCTGGAATTGGCGAAGAAGATCCCCGCTCATATGATCATCATTGCTTCCCATCGACCGGATATCACCACTTATCTGCTCGGTTCCAACGCCGCAGCTGTAGTGCGTCACGCAGAGTGCTCCGTGCTGGTTGTGCGCTGACACTAACGCCCGCACATTGCTGCGGGCTTTTTGATTCATTTCGCAAATGTGCTGACATTTTCCCCTCTAATCCGTACCATACACGCCACTGTTTTTATATCAGATTTCTTATGCTGGGCATTCCGGCATGACGCATACTCTTCTGATGCCATATAACGAATTGAGTCGCTTTTAAATGTCGCAAAATCAAGAAATTAGTAAGAAAGAACAATACAACCTGAACAAGTAAGGGCAAAAATCACAACTATCTGACTCATAAGTATTTTATTTATTTTTCAATATGTTAAACATTATCAGCGACAACAATAAGCTACGATAACCCACTCTTTTTTTGCCCCATTTTTGCCATCAACAATTTTCCTCATAAAGTCATTTCAAAGCCTAATAGCTGCTCTACTTTTTTCCTCAATATCATGTCGCCAGTAGGAAACAACCTAATCCCTGTTTTAGGCCTCAAAGCTGTTAATGATAATTATTTTCATTTTGTATAGGTTATGCTATAAAACATAGCTGTTGCTATGTTTGTTCTAATTTTGCTCACTATAGGTACTAAATTATGCACTCAATAAAAAAAGTAACCATGCTCTTGGGGTGCCTCGCCCTCACCTGCTCGATCGCATTTCAGGCAAGTGCAACTGAAAAATTCAAGGTCATTACAACATTTACCATCATCGCGGATATGGCCAAAAACGTGGCTGGAGATGCTGCAGAAGTCTCATCCATAACCAAGCCTGGTGCAGAAATTCATGAGTATCAGCCTACCCCTGGCGATATTAAACGTGCACAGGGGGCACAACTGATTCTCGCCAATGGTATGAATCTGGAATTGTGGTTCCAACGCTTTTACCAGCATCTCAATGGGGTTCCAGAAGTAATTGTCTCTTCGGGTGTGACGCCAGTAGGGATCACCGAAGGACCCTATGAGGGCAAACCTAATCCCCATGCATGGATGTCGCCAGATAATGCTCTGATTTACGTCGATAATATTCGTGATGCGTTGATAAAATACGATCCGGCAAATGCACAAACCTACCAACGTAATGCCGATACTTATAAAGCCAAGATTACCCAAACCCTTGCCCCCCTGCGTAAGCAGATTACGGAACTCCCTGAGAATCAGCGATGGATTGTCACCAGTGAAGGGGCTTTTTCTTATCTCGCACGCGATTTGGGGCTAAAAGAGCTTTATCTGTGGCCGATTAATGCCGATCAACAAGGAACACCGCAGCAGGTACGTAAGGTTGTTGATATAGTTAAGAAAAATCATATCCCGGCAGTCTTTAGCGAGAGTACGATTTCCGATAAACCAGCGCGTCAGGTTGCGCGTGAAACCGGCGCACACTACGGCGGTGTGCTCTATGTCGATTCCCTGAGCACAGAAAACGGCCCGGTACCTACGTATATCGACCTTCTTAAGGTTACTACCAGTACGCTGGTACAGGGAATTAAAGCCGGGAAAAGGGAGAAATAATGATGCAATCTGCAGGCATTGTCGTTAATGATGTTACTGTCACCTGGCGTAACGGGCACACAGCACTGCGCGATGCATCCTTCACAGTACCAAGTGGATCTATTGCCGCTCTGGTTGGGGTAAACGGTTCCGGAAAATCGACGTTGTTTAAAGCGATTATGGGATTTGTGCGTCTGACCAGCGGAAAGATATCTGTTCTGGGTATTCCCACGCGACAGGCGCTACAGAAAAACCTGGTTGCCTACGTCCCTCAGTCAGAAGAGGTTGACTGGTCGTTTCCTGTACTGGTGGAAGATGTGGTGATGATGGGCCGCTATGGGTATATGGGTATGTTGCGTATAGCCAAAAAGAGGGATCGTCAGATTGTCACCGATGCGCTGGAACGTGTCGATATGGTGGATTTTCGCCATCGTCAAATCGGCGAGCTTTCCGGTGGACAAAAGAAACGCGTCTTTCTGGCGAGAGCGATTGCACAGCAGGGTGATGTGATCCTGCTGGATGAACCTTTTACCGGCGTTGATGTGAAAACCGAAGCGAAAATCATCAGCCTGTTGAGGGAGTTACGCGCGGAAGGCAAAACGATGCTTGTCTCAACGCACAATCTCGGCTCAGTCACGACATTTTGCGATTATACGGTCATGGTCAAAGGCACCGTCCTGGCAAGCGGGCCGACAGACACCACTTTTACAGCCGAGAACCTGGAGCTGGCTTTTAGCGGCGTACTGCGCCATGTCACACTTAACGGCTCGGAAGAAAGCATTATTACTGACGATGAACGCCCTTTTGTGGCACATCGACCGTCAGCGGTGCAGAGGGAAGCAAGATGAACGTGCTACTGGAACCCTTCAGCTATGAATATATGCTCAATGCGATGTGGGTCTCGGCAATGGTCGGCGGTCTCTGCGCTTTCCTGTCATGCTATCTGATGCTAAAAGGCTGGTCGCTGATTGGCGATGCGCTGTCGCACTCTATTGTCCCGGGTGTTGCGGGGGCATATATGCTGGGGCTTCCGTTTTCTCTGGGAGCCTTCTTTTCCGGCGGACTGGCAGCGGGCAGCATGCTGTTTCTTAACCAACGCACCCGCTTAAAAGAAGATGCCATCATCGGCCTGATCTTCTCGTCCTTTTTTGGCCTGGGGCTGTTTATGGTGTCATTGAACCCGACATCCGTGAACATTCAGACCATCGTCCTGGGCAATATTCTGGCAATCGATCCGGCGGATATCCTGCAACTCACTATCATTGGCATTCTCTCGATCATCGTGCTTTTTTTCAAATGGAAAGATCTTATGGTGACCTTTTTCGACGAGAATCACGCCCGTGCTATTGGATTACATCCGGGCAGATTAAAAATCCTCTTCTTCACCCTGCTGTCGGTTTCGACCGTTGCGGCGCTGCAAACGGTTGGTGCCTTTCTGGTGATCTGTCTGGTGGTGACTCCCGGTGCAACAGCATGGTTGTTAACCGATCGTTTTCCCCGCCTGCTCATAATTGCTGTAACTATTGGCAGTGTAACCAGTTTCCTCGGCGCGTGGGTCAGTTACTTTCTGGACGGCGCGACAGGTGGAATCATCGTGGTGGCGCAGACACTGCTGTTTCTTTTAGCATTTGTATTTGCGCCCACCCATGGACTTTTGGCAAATCGTCGGCGTGCGCATAAAGCGCTGGAGGATCGCTCATGATGGCATTATTACTGGAGCCACTGCAGTTCACCTTTATGAGTCACGCACTGCTGATTTCACTGGTAGTTTCCATACCCTGTGCGCTGCTGTCGGTCTTTCTGGTCCTGAAAGGTTGGGCACTGATGGGTGACGCGATGAGTCATGCGGTTTTTCCTGGCATCGTGCTTACCTGGATTCTGGGGTTACCTCTGGCTACAGGGGCATTCGTCGCCGGAGTATTCTGCGCGGTGGCGACGGGATACCTGAAAGACAACAGCCGAATCAAGCAAGATACAGTTATGGGGATTGTTTTTTCTGGCATGTTTGCCGCAGGTCTGATCTTGTATATTGCAATCAAACCAGACGTACATCTTGACCATATTCTTTTCGGCGACATGCTCGGGATAACCATCGGCGATATAATCCAGACGGTGATTATTGCCGGGCTGGTTACACTTGTTATTAGCGTAAAATGGCGGGATTTTTTGCTGTTCAGCTTTGATTATCAACAGGCGCAGGTAAGCGGTTTGCATACGAGATGGCTGCATTATGGGCTGCTGTGCATGGTTTCCCTGACCATTGTGGCGACGCTGAAAGCAGTAGGTATCATTCTCTCTATTTCTCTGCTCATTGCGCCTGGCGCCATTGCAGTACTCCTGACACAACGCTTTCATATTGCGCTCCTACTGGCGACTGGCATATCGGTAATAGTGTCAATGACTGGTGTCTGGCTGTCCTTTTTTATCGACAGCGCACCAGCTCCGACGATTGTCGTCTTATTCGCGGTCGTGTTCATCATGACGTTTACCGTTACCAGCATCAACGCACGCACAAAGGGAAACGCCCATACACAGGATCTGTTATCACCCAATTAGCACAATATCCGAGGACAGCATCGTCCGCCAGCCTACAGAAGTCCGGAAAGCCATGGAAGGTCGTTGGGAGGAGGTACGAATTCTATCATGCAAAAAATACGTAAAATCGATAACGCCTAGAAATCATTCAATACTCGCACTATCGAAAGTTTACCAGCCAACCGCGGCACGTTCCTGCATACGACGTGCCGCAGCTTCTGTTATTCCACGATAAAATTCCTAACCGAATTCAAATCCTTCAGACTATTCAGCTCTTCCTTCAGCTCCCGCTGACGGCGATAAATCGTAAGCGCCCCGAGAAGTACGTAGCGTAAGGATTATTTTACAGACGAGAAGTTCCAGGGCAGCAGTTCATGCACTTGGTTCGACGGCCAGTCATTGAGC
>NZ_MDGW01000598.1:0-15710 GCF_001712525.1 Shigella sp. FC1661 | reverse complement strand
GTACCGGGCTGAGAGGCGGTGTAAGTGAACTGTAGTTGCCATGTTTTACGGCAATGAGAGCAGAGATAGCGCTGATGTCCGGCAGTGCTTTTGCCGTTACGCACCACGCCTTCAGTAGAGGAGCAGGAAGGACATCTGATGGAAATGGAAGCCACGCAAGCACCTTAAAATCACCATCATACACTAAATCAGTAAGTTGGCAGCATTACCTTTTTTAGAATATATGAATGTCCGATAGTGGATTTTATTTTTACAATTTTTTGTGTTTAGGCATATAAAAATTAACCCGCCATTTGAACGGCGGGTTAAAATATTTACAACTTAGCAATCAACCATTAACGCTTGATATCGCTTTTAAAGTCGCGTTTTTCATATCCTGTATACAGCTGACGCGGACGGGCAATCTTCATACCGTCACTGTGCATTTCGCTCCAGTGGGCGATCCAGCCAACGGTACGTGCCATTGCGAAAATGACGGTGAACATGGAAGACGGAATACCCATCGCTTTCAGGATGATACCAGAGTAGAAATCGACGTTCGGGTACAGTTTCTTCTCGATAAAGTACGGGTCGTTCAGCGCGATGTTTTCCAGCTCCATAGCCACTTCCAGCAGGTCATCTTTGGTGCCCAGCTCTTTCAGAACTTCATGGCAGGTTTCACGCATTACGGTGGCGCGCGGGTCGTAATTTTTGTACACGCGGTGACCGAAGCCCATCAGGCGGAAAGAATCATTTTTATCTTTCGCACGACGAACAAATTCCGGAATGTGTTTAACGGAGCTAATTTCTTCCAGCATTTTCAGCGCCGCTTCGTTAGCACCACCGTGCGCAGGTCCCCACAGTGAAGCAATACCTGCTGCGATACAGGCAAACGGGTTCGCACCCGAAGAGCCAGCGGTACGCACGGTGGAGGTAGAGGCGTTCTGTTCATGGTCAGCGTGCAGGATCAGAATACGGTCCATAGCACGTTCCAGAATCGGATTAACTTCATACGGTTCGCACGGCGTGGAGAACATCATATTCAGGAAGTTACCGGCATAGGAGAGATCGTTGCGCGGATAAACAAATGGCTGACCAATGGAATACTTGTAACACATCGCGGCCATGGTCGGCATTTTCGACAGCAGGCGGAACGCGGCAATTTCACGATGACGAGGATTGTTAACATCCAGCGAGTCGTGATAGAACGCCGCCAGCGCGCCGGTAATACCACACATGACTGCCATTGGATGTGAGTCGCGACGGAAAGCGTGGAACAGACGGGTAATCTGCTCGTGGATCATGGTATGACGGGTCACCGTAGTTTTAAATTCGTCATACTGTTCCTGAGTCGGTTTTTCACCATTCAGCAGGATGTAACAAACTTCCAGGTAGTTAGAATCGGTCGCCAGCTGATCGATCGGGAAACCGCGGTGCAGCAAAATACCTTCATCACCATCAATAAAAGTAATTTTAGATTCGCAGGATGCGGTTGAAGTGAAGCCTGGGTCAAAGGTGAACACACCTTTTGAACCGAGAGTACGGATATCAATAACATCTTGACCCAGCGTGCCTTTCAGCACATCCAGTTCAACAGCTGTGTCCCCGTTGAGGGTGAGTTTTGCTTTTGTATCAGCCATTTAAGGTCTCCTTAGCGCCTTATTGCGTAAGACTGCCGGAACTTAAATTTGCCTTCGCACATCAACCTGGCTTTACCCGTTTGTTATTTGGCTCGCCGCTCTGTGAAAGAGGGGAAAACCTGGGTACAGAGCTCTGGGCGCTTGCAGGTAAAGGATCCATTGATGACGAATAAATGGCGAATCAAGTACTTAGCAATCCGAATTATTAAACTTGTCTACCACTAATAACTGTCCCGAATGAATTGGTCAATACTTCCACACTGTTACATAAGTTAATCTTAGGTGAAATACCGACTTCATAACTTTTACGCATTATATGCTTTTCCTGGTAATGTTTGTAACAACTTTGTTGAGCGATTGTCAAATTAGATGATTAAAAATTAAATAAATGTTGTTATCGTGACCTGGATCACTGTTCAGGATAAAACCCGACAAACTATATGTAGGTTAATTGTAATGATTTTGTGAACAGCCTATACTGCCGCCAGGTCTCCGGAACACCCTGCAATCCCGAGCCACCCAGCGTTGTAACGTGTCGTTTTCGCATCTGGAAGCAGTGTTTTGCATGACGCGCAGTTATAGAAAGGACGCTGTCTGACCCGCAAGCAGACCGGAGGAAGGAAATCCCGACGTCTCCAGGTAACAGAAAGTTAACCTCTGTGCCCGTAGTCCCCAGGGAATAATAAGAACAGCATGTGGGCGTTATTCATGATAAGAAATGTGAAAAAACAAAGACCTGTTAATCTGGACCTACAGACCATCCGGTTCCCCATCACGGCGATAGCGTCCATTCTCCATCGCGTTTCCGGTGTGATCACCTTTGTTGCAGTGGGCATCCTGCTGTGGCTTCTGGGTACCAGCCTCTCTTCCCCTGAAGGTTTCGAGCAAGCTTCCGCGATTATGGGCAGCTTCTTCGTCAAATTTATCATGTGGGGCATCCTTACCGCTCTGGCGTATCACGTCGTCGTAGGTATTCGCCACATGATGATGGATTTTGGCTATCTGGAAGAAACATTCGAAGCGGGTAAACGCTCCGCCAAAATCTCCTTTGTTATTACTGTCGTGCTTTCACTTCTCGCAGGAGTCCTCGTATGGTAAGCAACGCCTCCGCATTAGGACGCAATGGCGTACATGATTTCATCCTCGTTCGCGCTACCGCTATCGTCCTGACGCTCTACATCATTTATATGGTCGGTTTTTTCGCCACCAGTGGCGAACTGACATATGAAGTCTGGATCGGTTTCTTCGCCTCTGCGTTCACCAAAGTGTTCACCCTGCTGGCGCTGTTTTCTATCTTGATTCATGCCTGGATCGGCATGTGGCAGGTGTTGACCGACTACGCTAAACCGCTGGCATTGCGCCTGATGCTGCAACTGGTGATTGTCGTTGCACTGGTGGTTTACGTGATTTATGGATTCGTTGTGGTGTGGGGTGTGTGATGAAATTGCCAGTCAGAGAATTTGATGCAGTTGTGATTGGTGCCGGTGGCGCAGGTATGCGCGCGGCGCTGCAAATTTCCCAGAGCGGCCAGACCTGTGCGCTGCTCTCTAAAGTCTTCCCGACCCGTTCCCATACCGTTTCTGCGCAAGGCGGCATTACCGTTGCGCTGGGTAATACCCATGAAGATAACTGGGAATGGCATATGTACGACACCGTAAAAGGGTCGGACTATATCGGTGACCAGGACGCGATTGAATATATGTGTAAAACCGGGCCGGAAGCGATTCTGGAACTCGAACACATGGGCCTGCCGTTCTCGCGTCTTGATGATGGTCGTATCTATCAACGTCCGTTTGGCGGTCAGTCGAAAAACTTCGGCGGCGAGCAGGCGGCACGCACTGCGGCGGCGGCTGACCGTACCGGTCACGCACTGTTGCACACGCTTTATCAGCAGAACCTGAAAAACCACACCACCATTTTCTCCGAGTGGTATGCGCTGGATCTGGTGAAGAACCAGGATGGCGCGGTGGTGGGTTGTACTGCACTGTGCATCGAAACTGGTGAAGTGGTTTATTTCAAAGCCCGCGCTACCGTGCTGGCGACTGGCGGGGCAGGGCGTATTTATCAGTCCACCACTAACGCCCACATTAACACTGGCGACGGCGTCGGCATGGCTATCCGCGCAGGCGTACCGGTGCAGGATATGGAAATGTGGCAGTTCCACCCGACCGGTATTGCCGGTGCGGGCGTACTGGTCACCGAAGGTTGCCGTGGTGAAGGCGGTTATCTGCTGAACAAACATGGCGAACGCTTTATGGAGCGTTATGCGCCGAACGCCAAAGACCTGGCGGGCCGTGATGTGGTGGCGCGTTCCATCATGATCGAAATCCGTGAAGGTCGCGGCTGTGATGGTCCGTGGGGGCCACACGCGAAACTGAAACTCGACCACCTGGGTAAAGAAGTTCTCGAATCCCGTCTGCCGGGCATCCTGGAACTCTCCCGTACCTTCGCTCACGTCGATCCGGTGAAAGAGCCGATCCCGGTTATCCCAACCTGTCATTACATGATGGGCGGTATTCCGACCAAAGTGACCGGTCAGGCGCTGACTGTGAATGAGAAAGGCGAAGATGTGGTTGTTCCGGGACTGTTTGCCGTTGGTGAAATCGCTTGTGTATCGGTACACGGCGCTAACCGTCTGGGCGGCAACTCGCTGCTGGACCTGGTGGTCTTTGGTCGTGCGGCAGGTCTGCATCTGCAAGAGTCTATCGCCGAGCAGGGCGCATTGCGCGATGCCAGCGAGTCTGATGTTGAAGCATCTCTGGATCGTCTGAACCGCTGGAACAATAATCGTAATGGTGAAGATCCGGTGGCGATTCGTAAAGCGCTGCAAGAATGTATGCAGCATAACTTCTCGGTCTTCCGTGAAGGTGATGCGATGGCGAAAGGGCTTGAGCAGTTGAAAGTTATCCGCGAGCGTCTGAAAAATGCCCGTCTGGATGACACTTCCAGCGAGTTCAACACCCAGCGCGTTGAGTGCCTGGAACTGGATAACCTGATGGAAACGGCGTATGCAACGGCTGTTTCTGCCAACTTCCGTACCGAAAGCCGTGGCGCGCATAGCCGCTTCGACTTCCCGGATCGTGATGATGAAAACTGGCTGTGCCACTCCCTGTATCTGCCAGAGTCGGAATCCATGACGCGCCGAAGCGTCAACATGGAACCGAAACTGCGCCCGGCATTCCCGCCGAAGATTCGTACTTACTAATGCGGAGACAGGAAAATGAGACTCGAGTTTTCAATTTATCGCTATAACCCGGATGTTGATGATGCTCCGCGTATGCAGGATTACACCCTGGAAGCGGAAGAAGGTCGCGACATGATGCTGCTGGATGCGCTTATCCAGCTGAAAGAGAAAGATCCCAGCCTGTCGTTCCGCCGCTCCTGTCGTGAAGGTGTGTGCGGTTCCGACGGTCTGAACATGAACGGCAAGAATGGTCTGGCCTGTATTACCCCGATTTCGGCACTCAACCAGCCGGGCAAGAAGATTGTGATTCGCCCGCTGCCAGGTTTACCGGTGATCCGCGATTTGGTGGTAGACATGGGACAATTCTATGCGCAATATGAGAAAATTAAGCCTTACCTGTTGAATAATGGACAAAATCCGCCAGCTCGCGAGCATTTACAGATGCCAGAGCAGCGCGAAAAACTCGACGGGCTGTATGAATGTATTCTCTGCGCATGTTGTTCAACCTCTTGTCCGTCTTTCTGGTGGAATCCCGATAAGTTTATCGGCCCGGCAGGCTTGTTAGCGGCATATCGTTTCCTGATCGATAGCCGTGATACCGAGACTGACAGCCGCCTCGACGGTTTGAGCGATGCATTCAGCGTATTCCGCTGTCACAGCATCATGAACTGCGTCAGTGTATGTCCGAAGGGGCTGAACCCGACGCGCGCCATCGGCCATATCAAGTCGATGTTGTTGCAACGTAATGCGTAAACCGTAGGCCTGATAAGACGCGCAAGCGTCGCATCAGGCAACCAGTGCCGGATGCGGCGTGAACGCCTTATCCGGCCTACAAGTCATTACCCGTAGGCCTGATAAGCGCAGCGCATCAGGCGTAACAAAGAAATGCAGGAAATCTTTAAAAACTGCCCCTGACACTAAGACAGTTTTTAAAGGTTCCTTCGCGAGCCACTACGTAGACAAGAGCTCGCAAGTGAACCCCGGCACGCACATCACTGTGCGTGGTAGTATCCACGGCGAAGTAAGCATAAAAAAGATGCTTAAGGGATCACGATGCAGAACAGCGCTTTGAAAGCCTGGTTGGACTCTTCTTACCTCTCTGGCGCAAACCAGAGCTGGATAGAACAGCTCTATGAAGACTTCTTAACCGATCCTGACTCGGTTGACGCTAACTGGCGTTCGACGTTCCAGCAGTTACCTGGTACGGGAGTCAAACCGGATCAATTCCACTCTCAAACGCGTGAATATTTCCGCCGCCTGGCGAAAGACGCTTCACGTTACTCTTCAACGATCTCCGACCCTGACACCAATGTGAAGCAGGTTAAAGTCCTGCAGCTCATTAACGCATACCGCTTCCGTGGTCACCAGCATGCGAATCTCGATCCGCTGGGACTGTGGCAGCAAGATAAAGTGGCCGATCTGGATCCGTCTTTCCACGATCTGACCGAAGCAGACTTCCAGGAAACCTTCAACGTCGGTTCATTTGCCAGCGGCAAAGAAACCATGAAACTCGGCGAGCTGCTGGAAGCCCTCAAGCAAACCTACTGCGGCCCGATTGGTGCCGAGTATATGCACATCACCAGCACCGAAGAAAAACGCTGGATCCAACAGCGTATCGAGTCTGGTCGCGCGACTTTCAATAGCGAAGAGAAAAAACGCTTCTTAAGCGAACTGACCGCCGCTGAAGGCCTTGAACGTTACCTCGGCGCAAAATTCCCTGGCGCAAAACGCTTCTCGCTGGAAGGCGGTGACGCGTTAATCCCGATGCTTAAAGAGATGATCCGCCACGCTGGCAACAGCGGCACCCGCGAAGTGGTTCTCGGGATGGCGCACCGTGGTCGTCTGAACGTGCTGGTGAACGTGCTGGGTAAAAAACCGCAAGACTTGTTCGACGAGTTCGCCGGTAAACATAAAGAACACCTCGGCACGGGTGACGTGAAATACCACATGGGCTTCTCGTCTGACTTCCAGACCGATGGCGGCCTGGTGCACCTGGCGCTGGCGTTTAACCCGTCTCACCTTGAGATTGTAAGCCCGGTAGTTATCGGTTCTGTTCGTGCCCGTCTGGACAGACTTGATGAGCCGAGCAGCAACAAAGTGCTGCCAATCACCATCCACGGTGACGCCGCAGTGACCGGGCAGGGCGTGGTTCAGGAAACCCTGAACATGTCGAAAGCGCGTGGTTATGAAGTTGGCGGTACGGTACGTATCGTTATCAACAACCAGGTTGGTTTCACCACCTCTAATCCGCTGGATGCCCGTTCTACGCCGTACTGTACTGATATCGGTAAGATGGTTCAGGCCCCGATTTTCCACGTTAACGCGGACGATCCGGAAGCCGTTGCCTTTGTGACCCGTCTGGCGCTCGATTTCCGTAACACCTTTAAACGTGATGTCTTCATCGACCTGGTGTGCTACCGCCGTCACGGCCACAACGAAGCCGACGAGCCGAGCGCAACCCAGCCGCTGATGTATCAGAAAATCAAAAAACATCCGACACCGCGCAAAATCTACGCTGACAAGCTGGAGCAGGAAAAAGTGGCGACGCTGGAAGATGCCACCGAGATGGTTAACCTGTACCGCGATGCGCTGGATGCTGGCGATTGCGTAGTGGCAGAGTGGCGTCCGATGAACATGCACTCTTTCACCTGGTCGCCGTACCTCAACCACGAATGGGACGAAGAGTACCCGAACAAAGTTGAGATGAAGCGCCTGCAGGAGCTGGCGAAACGCATCAGCACGGTGCCGGAAGCAGTTGAAATGCAGTCTCGCGTTGCCAAGATTTATGGCGATCGCCAGGCGATGGCTGCCGGTGAGAAACTGTTCGACTGGGGCGGTGCGGAAAACCTCGCTTACGCCACGCTGGTTGACGAAGGCATTCCGGTTCGCCTGTCGGGTGAAGACTCCGGTCGCGGTACCTTCTTCCACCGCCACGCGGTGATCCACAACCAGTCTAACGGTTCCACTTACACGCCGCTGCAACACATCCATAACGGGCAGGGCGCGTTCCGCGTCTGGGACTCCGTACTGTCTGAAGAAGCAGTGCTGGCGTTTGAATACGGTTATGCCACCGCAGAACCACGCACTCTGACCATCTGGGAAGCGCAGTTCGGTGACTTCGCTAACGGTGCTCAGGTGGTTATCGACCAGTTCATCTCCTCTGGCGAACAGAAATGGGGCCGGATGTGTGGTCTGGTGATGTTGCTGCCGCACGGTTATGAAGGGCAGGGGCCGGAGCACTCCTCCGCGCGTCTGGAACGTTATCTGCAACTTTGTGCTGAGCAAAACATGCAGGTGTGCGTACCGTCTACCCCGGCACAGGTTTACCACATGCTGCGTCGTCAGGCGCTGCGCGGGATGCGTCGTCCGCTGGTCGTGATGTCGCCGAAATCCCTGCTGCGTCATCCGCTGGCGGTTTCCAGCCTCGAAGAACTGGCGAACGGCACCTTCCTGCCAGCCATCGGTGAAATCGACGAGCTTGATCCGAAGGGCGTGAAGCGCGTAGTGATGTGTTCTGGTAAGGTTTATTACGACCTGCTGGAACAGCGTCGTAAGAACAATCAACACGATGTCGCCATTGTGCGTATCGAGCAACTCTACCCGTTCCCGCATAAAGCGATGCAGGAAGTGTTGCAGCAGTTTGCTCACGTCAAGGATTTTGTCTGGTGCCAGGAAGAGCCGCTCAACCAGGGCGCATGGTACTGCAGCCAGCATCATTTCCGTGAAGTGATTCCGTTTGGGGCTTCTCTGCGTTATGCAGGCCGCCCGGCCTCCGCCTCTCCGGCGGTAGGGTATATGTCCGTTCACCAGAAACAGCAACAAGATCTGGTTAATGACGCGCTGAACGTCGAATAAATAAAGGATACACAATGAGTAGCGTAGATATTCTGGTCCCTGACCTGCCTGAATCCGTAGCCGATGCCACCGTCGCAACCTGGCATAAAAAACCCGGCGACGCAGTCGTACGTGATGAAGTGCTGGTAGAAATCGAAACTGACAAAGTGGTACTGGAAGTACCGGCATCAGCAGACGGCATTCTGGATGCGGTTCTGGAAGATGAAGGTACAACCGTAACGTCTCGTCAGATCCTTGGTCGCCTGCGTGAAGGCAACAGCGCCGGTAAAGAAACCAGCGCCAAATCTGAAGAGAAAGCGTCCACTCCGGCGCAACGCCAGCAGGCGTCTCTGGAAGAGCAAAACAACGATGCGTTAAGCCCGGCGATCCGTCGCTTGCTGGCTGAACATAACCTCGACGCCAGCGCTATTAAAGGCACCGGCGTGGGTGGTCGTCTGACCCGTGAAGATGTGGAAAAACATCTGGCGAAATCCCCGGCGAAAGAGTCTGCACCGGCAGCGGCTGCTCCGGCGGCGCAACCGGCTCTGGCTGCACGTAGTGAAAAACGTGTCCCGATGACTCGCCTGCGTAAGCGTGTGGCAGAGCGTCTGCTGGAAGCGAAAAACTCCACCGCCATGCTGACCACGTTCAACGAAGTCAACATGAAGCCGATTATGGATCTGCGTAAGCAGTACGGTGAAGCGTTTGAAAAACGCCACGGCATCCGTCTGGGCTTTATGTCCTTCTACGTGAAAGCGGTGGTTGAAGCCCTGAAACGTTACCCGGAAGTGAATGCTTCTATCGACGGCGATGACGTGGTTTACCACAACTATTTCGACGTCAGCATGGCGGTTTCTACGCCGCGCGGCCTGGTGACGCCGGTTCTGCGTGATGTCGATACCCTCGGCATGGCAGACATCGAGAAGAAAATCAAAGAGCTGGCAGTCAAAGGCCGTGATGGCAAGCTGACCGTTGAAGATCTGACCGGTGGTAACTTCACCATCACCAACGGTGGTGTGTTCGGTTCCCTGATGTCTACGCCGATCATCAACCCGCCGCAGAGCGCAATTCTGGGTATGCACGCTATCAAAGATCGTCCGATGGCGGTGAATGGTCAGGTTGAGATCCTGCCGATGATGTACCTGGCGCTGTCCTACGATCACCGTCTGATCGATGGTCGCGAATCCGTGGGCTTCCTGGTAACGATCAAAGAGTTGCTGGAAGATCCGACGCGTCTGCTGCTGGACGTGTAGTAGTTTAAGTTTCACCTGCACTGTAGACAGGATAAGGCATTATCGCCTTCTCCGGCAATTGAAGCCTGATGCGACGCTTAACGCGTCTTATCAGGCCTACGGGAAGCACCAATGTAGGTCGGATAAGGCGCTTGCGCCGCATCCGACAAGCGATGCCTGATGCGACACTTACGCGTCTTATCGGGCCTACAGGTGACCGACAATGCCCGGAAGCGATACGAAATATTCGGTCTACGGTTTAAAAGATAACGATTACTGAAGGATGGACAGAACACATGAACTTACATGAATATCAGGCAAAACAACTTTTTGCCCGCTATGGCTTACCAGCACCGGTGGGTTATGCCTGTACTACTCCGCGCGAAGCAGAAGAAGCCGCTTCAAAAATCGGTGCCGGTCCGTGGGTAGTGAAATGTCAGGTTCACGCTGGTGGCCGCGGTAAAGCGGGCGGTGTGAAAGTTGTAAACAGCAAAGAAGACATCCGTGCTTTTGCAGAAAATTGGCTCGGCAAGCGTCTGGTAACGTATCAAACAGATGCCAATGGCCAACCGGTTAACCAGATTCTGGTTGAAGCAGCGACCGATATTGCTAAAGAGCTGTATCTCGGTGCCGTTGTAGACCGTAGTTCCCGTCGTGTGGTCTTTATGGCCTCCACTGAAGGCGGCGTGGAAATCGAAAAAGTGGCGGAAGAAACTCCGCAGCTGATCCATAAAGTTGCGCTTGATCCGCTGACAGGCCCGATGCCGTATCAGGGACGCGAGCTGGCGTTCAAACTGGGTCTGGAAGGTAAACTGGTTCAGCAGTTCACCAAAATCTTCATGGGTCTGGCGACCATTTTCCTAGAGCGCGACCTGGCGTTGATCGAAATCAACCCGCTGGTCATCACCAAACAGGGTGATCTGATTTGCCTCGACGGCAAACTGGGCGCTGATGGCAACGCACTGTTCCGCCAGCTTGATCTGCGCGAAATGCGTGACCAGTCGCAGGAAGATCCGCGTGAAGCACAGGCTGCACAGTGGGAACTGAACTACGTTGCGCTGGACGGTAACATCGGTTGTATGGTTAACGGCGCAGGTCTGGCGATGGGTACGATGGACATCGTTAAACTGCACGGCGGCGAACCGGCTAACTTCCTTGACGTTGGCGGCGGCGCAACCAAAGAACGTGTAACCGAAGCGTTCAAAATCATCCTCTCTGACGACAAAGTGAAAGTCGTTCTGGTTAACATCTTCGGCGGTATCGTTCGTTGCGACCTGATCGCTGACGGTATCATCGGCGCGGTAGCAGAAGTGGGTGTTAACGTACCGGTCGTGGTACGTCTGGAAGGTAACAACGCCGAACTCGGCGCGAAGAAACTGGCTGACAGCGGCCTGAATATTATTGCAGCAAAAGGTCTGACGGATGCAGCTCAGCAGGTTGTTGCCGCAGTGGAGGGGAAATAATGTCCATTTTAATTGATAAAAACACCAAGGTTATCTGCCAGGGCTTTACTGGTAGCCAGGGGACTTTCCACTCAGAACAGGCCATTGCATACGGCACTAAAATGGTTGGCGGCGTAACCCCAGGTAAAGGCGGTACTACCCACCTCGGCCTGCCGGTGTTCAACACCGTGCGTGAAGCTGTTGCTGCTACTGGCGCTACCGCTTCTGTTATCTACGTACCAGCACCGTTCTGCAAAGACTCCATTCTGGAAGCTATTGATGCAGGCATCAAACTGATTATCACCATCACTGAAGGCATCCCGACGCTGGATATGCTGACTGTGAAAGTGAAACTGGACGAAGCCGGCGTTCGTATGATCGGCCCGAACTGCCCGGGCGTTATCACTCCGGGTGAATGCAAAATCGGTATCCAGCCGGGTCACATTCACAAACCGGGTAAAGTGGGTATCGTTTCCCGTTCCGGTACACTGACCTATGAAGCGGTTAAACAGACCACGGATTACGGTTTCGGTCAGTCGACCTGTGTTGGTATCGGCGGTGACCCGATCCCAGGCTCTAACTTTATCGACATCCTCGAAATGTTCGAAAAAGATCCGCAGACCGAAGCGATCGTGATGATCGGTGAGATCGGCGGTAGCGCTGAAGAAGAAGCGGCAGCGTACATCAAAGAGCACGTTACCAAGCCAGTTGTAGGTTACATCGCTGGTGTGACTGCGCCGAAAGGCAAACGTATGGGCCACGCGGGTGCGATCATTGCCGGTGGGAAAGGGACTGCGGATGAGAAATTCGCTGCTCTGGAAGCCGCAGGCGTGAAAACCGTTCGCAGCCTGGCGGATATCGGTGAAGCACTGAAAACTGTTCTGAAATAAATATCTGTAATAAGAAATAGCCCTCGCCGCTTCCCTCTACAGGAATGGCGAAGGGCTGTCGGTTTCGACATGGTTGGCCATCGTATGATGGCCTTTTTTGTGCTTATCGCGATGATTTTCGCTGCGCTATCAGGGTAAATTTATAGTCATCGGTATTAAAAGCGTTGCGGCTATATTCAAACACCCGACCATCAACTAAATATCCACGCGATATTTTTTCAAGAATCGGCTTTGTCTGGCTGATATTAAGCAGACGGCTCATCTCTTCGGTTGGCATCAGAGGAATGATTTCCTGTTCGCTACGATCGATAACCATCTTCTTCACTTCTTCAATAAAGTGATATTTCGAATTTTCCATGACCTGCCAGGTGAGATCCGGGAACAACGCAAGCGGCATCCAGGTTTCTTCCAGCGCCATTGGCTTTTGCTTGCGATAGCGCACGCGCTTCACATGCCACACACGATCCTGCGCGGTGATTTGTAGCTGTTGCTGAAGAAAATCGTCAGCCGGAATCACTTCAAATATCAGGACTTCACTGTGTGTATCGACGTGACGGTCCGACAGTTTTTCATCAAAACTGGTTAACTGAAAAATATCGTAATTGACCCGCTCTTCTTTGACGTAAGTCCCGCTGCCCTGAATGCTTTCGAGGATCTGCTGCTCGACTAGCTGGCGCAAAGCCTGACGCACCGTAACCCGGCTGACGCCAAACTCTGTTTGTAGCGCTGATTCAGTGGGTAACGCATCGCCAGGTTTAAGCTCGCCACGCGCAATTTGTTCACGAATGCGATCGGCAATCTGCCGGTATAAGGGCTTGTGTCCCATTTTTAGTATCTCATTAATACGAATTTAGCCATTATGCCCGATAAATTCATCCTGTAAATAATGCAAATACAATACAAATAATTTCAATCAAGTGAAATTGATCATATAATGGTATTGTTTTATCGGGCACACTGGCGCGACTATAAAAACGATCAAGTGAGGATCATGATGAATCTGACGACTCTGACCCACCGCGATGCGTTGCGTCTGAATGCGCGCTTTACCAGCCGTGAAGAGGCCATCCACGCGTTGACTCAACGTCTTGCTGCTCTGGGGAAAATTTCCAGTACTGAGCAATTTCTGGAAGAAGTGTATCGCCGTGAAAGCCTTGGCCCGACCGCCTTAGGTGAAGGGTTGGCTGTGCCGCATGGCAAAACTGCTGCGGTAAAAGAAGCGGCGTTTGCGGTCGCCACACTCAGCGAGCCGCTTCAGTGGGAAGGCGTTGATGGCCCGGAAGCAGTTGATTTAGTGGTGCTGCTGGCGATTCCCCCCAATGAAGCGGGTACTATGCATATGCAACTGCTGACAGCGCTGACCACGCGCCTTGCGGATGATGAGATTCGGGCGCGTATACAGTCGGCGACGACGCCTGATGAGTTGCTCTCGGCGCTGGATGACAAGGGAGGCACGCAACCTTCTGCCTCTTTTTCCAACGCGCCAACTATCGTCTGCGTAACGGCCTGTCCGGCGGGTATTGCTCACACCTATATGGCTGCGGAATATCTGGAAAAAGCCGGACGCAAACTCGGCGTAAATGTTTACGTTGAAAAACAAGGCGCTAACGGCATTGAAGGGCGTTTAACGGCGGATCAACTCAATAGTGCAACCGCCTGTATTTTTGCGGCTGAAGTCGCCATCAAGGAGAGTGAGCGTTTTAATGGCATTCCCGCGCTTTCAGTGCCTGTTGCCGAGCCGATTCGCCATGCAGAAGCGTTGATCCAACAAGCGCTTACCCTCAAGCGTAGCGATGAGACGCGTACCGTACAGCAAGATACGCAACCGGTGAAAAGTGTCAAAACGGAGCTGAAACAGGCACTGTTGAGCGGAATCTCTTTTGCCGTACCGTTGATTGTCGCGGGGGGCACGGTGCTGGCGGTCGCGGTATTACTGTCGCAAATCTTCGGGCTACAAGATCTGTTTAATGAAGAAAACTCCTGGCTGTGGATGTACCGCAAGCTGGGCGGCGGGCTGCTCGGAATTTTGATGGTACCGGTGCTCGCGGCCTATACCGCCTATTCTCTGGCAGATAAACCGGCGTTAGCGCCAGGCTTTGCGGCTGGACTTGCCGCCAACATGATCGGCTCCGGGTTTCTCGGCGCGGTTGTTGGCGGATTGATAGCCGGTTACTTGATGCGCTGGGTGAAAAATCACTTGCGTCTTAGCAGTAAATTCAATGGATTCCTGACTTTTTATCTCTACCCGGTGCTCGGTACGTTGGGAGCGGGCAGTCTGATGCTGTTTGTGGTGGGAGAACCTGTCGCATGGATCAATAACTCGCTTACCGCCTGGCTGAACGGTCTGTCAGGAAGTAACGCGCTGTTGCTGGGTGCCATTTTCGGTTTTATGTGTTCCTTTGACCTTGGAGGGCCAGTGAACAAAGCCGCTTATGCATTCTGCCTGGGCGCAATGGCGAACGGCGTTTACGGCCCGTATGCCATTTTCGCCTCCGTCAAAATGGTTTCGGCATTTACCGTAACCGCTTCCACGATGCTCGCACCGCGCCTGTTTAAAGAGTTTGAAATTGAGACCGGGAAATCCACCTGGCTGTTAGGGCTGGCAGGTATTACCGAAGGGGCGATCCCGATGGCGATTGAAGATCCGCTGCGGGTTATTGGTTCGTTTGTGCTGGGCTCTATGGTAACGGGCGCTATTGTCGGTGCGATGAATATCGGCCTTTCGACACCCGGTGCCGGCATTTTCTCGCTCTTTTTACTTCATGATAATGGCGCGGGCGGTGTTATGGCGGCAATTGGCTGGTTTGGTGCGGCATTGGTGGGGGCTGCAATCTCGACTGCAATTCTCCTGATCTGGCGGCGTCACGCGGTTAAGCATGGCAACTATCTGACTGATGGCGTAATGCCATAAACAAAAAGGAAACGACGATGAAAGCGGTATCTCGCGTTCACATCACCCCGCATATGCACTGGGATCGAGAGTGGTATTTCACCACCGAAGAGTCACGTATTCTGCTGGTCAATAATATGGAAGAGATCCTGTGCCGACTGGAACAGGACAACGAATACAAATATTACGTACTCGACGGGCAAACGGCGATCCTCGAAGATTATTTCGCGGTGAAACCGGAAAACAAAGACCGTGTGAAGAAACAGGTAGAAGCCGGCGGTAATGACTCCAAATTATTGATAGTGTTTTATGTTCAGATAATGCCCGATGACCTTGTCATGCAGCTCCACCGATTTTGAGAACGACAGTGACTTCCGTCCCAGCCTTGCCAGATGTTGTCTCAGATTCAGGTTATGCCGCTCAATTCGCTGCGTATATCGCTTGCTGATTACGTGCAGCTTTCCCTTCAGGCGGGATTCATACAGTGGCCAGCCATCCGTCATCCATATCACCACGTCAAAGGGTGACAGCAAGCTCATAAGACGCCCCAGCGTCGCCATAGTGCGTTCACCGAATACGTGCGCAACAACCGTCTTCCGGAGCCTGTCATACGCGTAAA
>NZ_MDGW01000597.1:0-15714 GCF_001712525.1 Shigella sp. FC1661 | reverse complement strand
GTCACTGTCGTTCTCAAAATCGGTGGAGCTGCATGACAAGGTCATCGGGCATTATCTGAACATAAAACACTATCAGTAAGTTGGAGTCATTACCGAATGGTGATGAGAATGCTGATGACATTGCAGGGCGCTTCACCGGGACGTATACCGGAGCTGATGCGCGATCTTGCAAGTATGGGACAACTTGTGAAATTACCGACGAGAAGGGGAAGGGCCTTCCGAGAGTGGTAAAGGAGAGGCCCTGGAAATACCCCACAGCCCCGAAAAAGAGCCAGTCAGTTGCTTAACTGACTGGCATTACGCCGTTATGTGCCATTTTTTTAGTGCAGAAACGGAGTTTTCGGAAAAAGAAAAGGCGGCATTGCTGCCGCCTTAATTTTAACTCGCCTGAGAAGGCGCTTCGTCAGTTCCTGGAAGCGTTTCAGGGAGTTGCGGCGCAAATCCTCGCAGGCCGACGACATGAACATGTTCGGTATTCTGGAAGACTTTACGCACCAGTTTATAGGTGGTGCCTTTCTCCGGGCTGATATTTTCCGGCGCTGCGATGATGAGCTGCATTTGTAAACGCTCACACAATTCAAACAGCGTGGCGATAGAACGAGCATCCAGTCGCGCTGCTTCATCGAGGAACAGCAGACGGCAAGGAGAGATATCTTTACCGCGCAGGCGGCGAGATTCATCTTCCCAGCTTTGTACCACCATCACCAGAATCGACATACCGGTACCAATCGCCTCACCGGTCGACAATGCACCAGACTCTGCGCGCAACCAACCATCGGAACCACGGTTAACCTCAACTTCCATTTCCAGATAGTTGCGGTAATCCAGCAGTTCTTCGCCAATGGTCTGCGGCGTGCGCTGCCCCATATCAATCTGCGGATTAAGACGCTGATACAATTTCGCCAACGCTTCCGAGAAGGTCAGACGGTTGCTGTTAAACAGATCCTGATGCTGCTCGTGCTGTTCAGAGAGCACATCCAGCAGCATGGCGTGCGTTTCACGCACGTTCACGTTGAGGCGCACGCTGTTCACCTGACCAAACGATACGTTCTGCAACCCCTGGTTGAGCATACGGATACGGTTCTGCTCGCGCTGAATGGTTTTGCGAATGATGTTCGCCACGCTGCGGGAACTGATCACCAGTTTCTGTTCACGGGAGGTTAATTCTTCGGTCAGACGGCTAAGTTCGATCTCCATCTGTTCGATAGCTTCCACCGGATCATCGGTACGAATAATATCCTGACGAATACGTTCACGCAGATGCTGATAAGCCGCCACGAAGAACTGAATTTTACGCTCCGGACGTTTCGGATCTTCCGACATGCGCAGCACGTCGCGCAGATGTTCGTTATCCGCCACCGCCAGACGCAGCGCACCCAATGCCTTATCCGACATAGAGCGCAAATCATCAGCGGAGAGATAAGCCAGCTCACGACGGTGTAAGCGGCGCTCAACGCCGTTATCTTTCACCATGCGCATCACCGCACACCAGCCCGCTTTGGCGGTCACTACCTGCTCGCGCATCTCAAAGTAATCCCGCTCCAGCTTGCGCAGTTTGCGGGTCAGGTTGTCCATCTCCGCTTCGCAGAAGGTAAGCGCTTTTTCCAGTTGATTGCGGCGTGAACGGTTATTGCTCAGTTGCGCATGCAGCTCGTCACGGCGAATACGCGCCCGCTCTTCTGCCCCGCTATCAGCACGCACGCCGATATCCTGCAATTCACGTTGCAGATCGTTGAGTAGATCTTTTTTGGTGTCGTAAGAACTTTTCAGCGAAGCCAGCACCTGGTTGTACTGACTCAACTGCGCTGCGTGACCGCGCAACGCTTCGCGAGCGCGGGTACGCTCCGCTTCCGCCTGTTCCAGACGTTCACGCAGTTTTTCGTTGAGATCGCTGTTACCGCTAAGCATTTCTGCCGAGTCAGAGTAGCTAAAGTGCGCACGACGCTGCACCACTTCCGTCAGGGCAAACGCCTGCTGACGGGCATCGCGCTGCATCTGTTGAGAGTACGCGTAATCTTCTTTTAACTGTTCGAACTGTTCCGGGTCGCTCTGCAATACCGAAACGATCGGTTCCAGTTTCGCCAGTTGATTGCCAAACTGCTGAACAAAACGCGCGGCTTCCTGGGCTTCATCCAGACGTTCGCGGATTTCATCGACGCGATCCGCCAGGCTATCATCAGCCAACAGGTTGAGACGCGGCAGAATGCGGTTCAGCGCCGTAACGCCCTCTTTCGCCTGCTCAAACTGAATACGCTGCTGCTGGTTATCATTTTCATGATTACTTAACGCCCGCTCCAGTTCGACGCGACGGCTGTTCAGTTGACGGATTTCTGCTTCCGGGTCAGACTCAAACACAACCGCCAGATGACTGCCGATAAAGCGGCTGAACGCCTGATGCAGACGCTGAGTTTTCTGTACATCAAAGGAGAGCGTGGCGAAGCGTTCGGAAAGCACTTCACGCTCGGCATGGAGGCTTTCAATACGGCTTTCACGCGCAGCACGACCAAACAGCGGCACTTCCGGGAAACGTGAATAACGCCACTGACGATCGGCGATTTTCACCACTACCGCTTTTTCCAGCTCATCAACGCTGAACACGCTGTCATCGAATGACTGCGGATCTCCTTCGATCAGATAGAGATCTTCCGGGCAATCGGTCAAGCCATCCAGGTGTTCAGTTACCTGTGACAGATCTGGCACCACGATGGCGTGGCGTGACGGGCCATACAGCGCTGAGAAGTACGGCGCATCTTCCAGGCTAACGTCGTCATAAATTTCTGACAGCAGCACACCACCAAAACGCTCCGCCAGCGCGTTCAGACGCTGATCTTCAGAGCCGCCAGGCTGGCTTAAACGTTCGATCTCTTCATCGACGGCGTTTTTGCGCGCGCCCACTTCATCGCGTTCAACAATCGCCTCTCGCTCACGCTCCAGCAACTGTTGCAGATATTCGGTGACGTCCTGGCTGGAGGTAAACTCTTCGCCGCACTGTTCGCTCAACTGGTTGAGACTGTTTTGCGCTGCCAGCCAAACCGGCGCACGCTGCATCAAACTCTGAATGCGAGACTGCAGCTGTTCCTGCTCCTGGCGCAGTGCCATGCGCTCTTCACGGGCGTTAGACACGCTATCGGAAAGAGAGGCAATGCGTGCTTCCAGTTCCTGATGCAGGGCTTCCAGTTCGTCGATATCAAAATTCTTGCCCTGACGTTTGCAGAAATCTGCCAGCAGACGCTCAGCTTCTTGCTGCTCGCGTAGACGCTGTTCCAGTTCGCTTAATCGCATCCGCAGCGGCTGAACCTGCTCTGCCAGGTGACGCTGATCGACCCCTTCGCGCAATAGTTCGCGAGCGACATCCCACGCCTCGTTACGCGCCAGTGGGCCGTTGATTGCCACCACCAGCTGATAAGCCTGCTCAAACTGGCTGTGCGCGGTTTGCGCCATGCTCATTTTCTGCTCAAGAGAGAGCATTTTTTCAGTCGCTTCCAGCTCTTTCGCCTGGAAGGTTTCCAGCCATTCGGCGGCGCTGTCGGCGGTTAAGTCCGGCAGATGGCACAGTTCTTTGGCACGATTAAGCGCAGCAATCGCCTGGTTATACTGGATCGCGCGCGTTTGCTGGACGTCCAGCGCCTGCTGGTAGTCAGCAAGCTGGCTTTTCAGCTCGTCCACTTCCAGTTCGGCAGCTTCCGCGCGAGCCTCGTTCTCTTCCTGGCGTTCGATGGCTTCTGCCACCACTTCGTTTTGCTCTTCCAGACGGATCTGCAGCTCATCGAGATCCGCTTCGTAGCGTTCGATCTTCTCCTGCTGACGCAGTGCGGTTTGCACCAAGTTCAGGTGATCGCTGGCCGCCTGATAATCCGCTTCCAGATCGCCTTCGGCACCGTTGTGCTCTGCCAGCTCACGCGCCATATCGACGTGTTTGTACTGCTCAGCCGCCAGTTGCTGACGCGAAGTATGTAACTCGCGACGAAACTCCAGGGCTTTGTCGAGATGGACACGGCGCTCGTTGGCGTGACGCATGTAGTCCGCCGCCACGTAGTTGGTAGCTTCGCTGATCAGATGCTTAAACAGGTCACGGTCCGACTGGGTGACACGAATCGCTTCCAGCGTCATGCGGTTTTCACGCAGCGCCGCTTCCATGTCCTGGAACGCTTTACGCACGCCGCTGTTTTCCGGCAACAGGTAGTCGCGCAGAGAACGGGTAATGGCACTGGAGATCCCGCCATACAGCGAAGCTTCGATCAGACGATAGAATTTGCTACGGTCAGATGCGGAGCGCAGACGACGCGCGATGATGCCCAGATCGAACATCAGCGAGTGGTAATCGGTAATGGAGTTGAACTGTTTAAACTGCACGCCTTCCATCGCCTCGAGCTTGTCTTTCAGCTCGTTAAGCGGCAGCACGCGCGCCTGGCGTTCGTTCAGGGTTTCGGTCACCAGCTGTGTCGGCTGCACCGACATCGGCAGTCCCTGAATGGCAAATGGTTTGATATCCACTTTACGATCGCGTCCGGCAACCTGTTGCAGACGCACACCGACCACCACGCGCTGGTGGCGCGAGTTAATGGTGTCGAGCATCGAATAACAGACACCCGCTTTCAGCTTACCGTGCAGACCTTTATCGCGCGAACCGCTGGTGGCCCCGGCTTCCGTAGTGTTACGGAAATGCAGCAGGGTCAGGTCGGGGATCAGCGCCGTAACGAACGCCGCCATGGTGGTGGATTTACCCGCCCCGTTACCGCCAGAAAGCGTCGTGACCAGCTCGTCAAGGTCAAAAGTTCGGGCAAAAAAGCCGTTCCAGTTAATCAGCGTCAGTGAGCGAAATTTACCGCGTTCAATCATTATTCTTCCTCTCCGCTATCTGGCTGATTCTCTTCGGTTTCATCGTTGAGTTGCAGATGATTTTCAATCGGCATTGCTTCGCCATCACGAATCAGGCGACGCTGTGCTTCACGGGGATCGTCGCCAGCACGCACATCGGCTCCGAAGCGGAACACCGATTCGGTAATGCGAAACTTGCTGCTGTCGTGGCCCATAAACCACACCATGCCTAAACGACGCAGACGGTTGAGCGAAGAACGTACTTCTCCTGCAACTTCTGACGGTCAACGTCTGAACCGGTTGAACGGTTGTTCACCAGTTTCAGCAGTTTTGCTTCATCGGCCAGGGTGAGCAGTTCGTCGTACAGTTCCTGCTGGGTGAAAATCCCCTCATTCGCCAGCCGTTCCGGGCTGAGATAGAGATAACAGAGGATTTTCCCGACCATCATATCCAGTTCCGACAAGACGGAACGCGGGATAAGAGTGGTGGAACGTGGGCGTAAATAGAAGAACCCTTCCGGTGCGCGAATAAGCTCAACGTTATAACGCGCGTAAAACTCTTCCAGATATTCCTGAAAATCCATCAGGAATGCATGATTATCCAGTTCGTCGAGGCCAATATGGCGGCCTGAACGTAAGGCGCTGTCCAGCGCCGGAAATAACGGATTCGCCAGCGCCTGCGCCAGCTTAACCGGCATCACTTGTTCAATATTTGTCGATGACATGCGCCTGTACCTTGGCTCCGTAATCATTAATCGGCTGCCATTTCGCTGGCAGTCCGGTGAAATCTGCTTGCGCTACGCCAAGACGTACCGCCTGATCAATAACAATACGCGCAACGTCAAAGTGACGTGCACGCGGATACTGTGACAGATATTCGCGTACCACCAGACCAAGATCCAGCGGCACTTGTCTGGTTTTGTACACGGCAAGTTGTTCTTCGATGATCGCCGCCAGCTGTTCGCGGATCTCGTTAAACTCTTCGTATTCCAGATCCTCAGGAAGTTCCCCAGTCACTTCTTCATCGCGCAGTGCCATCTCTTCGTCACGCATATCCAGCAGACGATCGGCATTGGCATAAGTTAGCGCCCACGGCTCATCAAAATAGGTTTGTACCGACTGACGTAACCGCTGAGCAAAGACGCGGTTTTTATCCATATCGATCGCGGTACGAATAAATTTGTGTACGTGGCGGTCGTAGCCAATCCACAAGTCGATGGATTGCTGGCCCCAACTGATAATACGATCGAGTTTGCTCTGCAGATCGAACACCAGACGATCGACGAAATGCAGATCGTCATGGGGCATCGTCGCATCCTGAATGCGCAACAGATTAGCCTGCAATTTGTCGCCTGCCGCTTCCAGCGTATCCTGCAATTCACGCAGCGTTCCGGAAGTTTCCGAAAGCAACAATTCACAGCTGGAAATCGCCGCCCGCCAGTCTTTGTTCAGCAACTGGGCGATATCGTCCTTCACCTGCTGCTGCTGTTCGTCCATCAGACGTTGCGTCAGGTCGATACTGTCGAAAATTTCTGCTACCGAATATTTCAGTGGCGCATAGACATTACGGTGCCAGTGAAATTCATCACCGCCCTCTTCGGCGGCATCTGCTGCGCGTTTGAGCTCACCCGCCACAATCGACAACTGCATAGAAAGACGCAGCGTAGAAAACTCGCGCTGACGGATGTAGTAGTCAGTAATGCCGATGCCGAGCGGCGTCAGACGGTAAATTGCGTTCCCTTCCGCCTGCTCGCTGGTAAAGCGGTTCAGCAGACGTTGACGCACCATGTCGTTGATCGCGTTATTGGCGCGCACGCCGATGGTTTCGCTGGTTTGCTCAAACGCATCACTCACATGGCGGAATGCATCCACCAGCTCGCCTTCACTCATCTCACCATCCAGACGCTCGCCGTTCAGCGTGGCAACCGCCAGCAGAAAAGAGAGTCGGTCTACCGGCAGCGAGATGGAGAAGTCATTTTTTCTGGCCCAGGCAACCAGTTCGGGGACTGTCTGGGAAAATTCACTCATACTTTATCCTTGCTCTGCGGTTTGCGCGCGGTGACATGAATATAACGCCCCAGGGTAATATACGGTTCCTGACGGCAATAACGCGTTTCTAATTCAAGTAATGCTTCATAGCAGTCGCGCTGCTGGTGCTTCTCGCGCAGATAATCATGAAACACGCGAACGCCTGTCTTACCCATAATTTGCCAACCAGCTTCTTCCAGCCACAGATAAACCTGCGCCGGGTCGCGTGGATAATCTGGCGAAAGCGTCCGTTTTTTCTTTTTCGGCATTCCCGCCTGCACGTAATCAAAATTCCCGGCGACCATGTTATGCATCAACAAACCATGCGCATTGTAGAACATTAACGACAACACGCCGCCTGGACGCA
Source organism: Shigella sp. FC1661 (assembly GCF_001712525.1). Classification (NCBI taxonomy): domain Bacteria; kingdom Pseudomonadati; phylum Pseudomonadota; class Gammaproteobacteria; order Enterobacterales; family Enterobacteriaceae; genus Shigella; species Shigella sp. FC1661. Next base: position 8,502 of record NZ_MDGW01000597.1, on the reverse strand, counting down.
ACACTGACCACAGGGTCTGCAATACACTGCGGGGATCGGCCACCCACTCGAGCACCGCATGGAACAATATCAGATCAACGGGCGTTTCCAAATGCGAAGCAACATCCTGAGCGGCGCAATGTATAAATTGCATGTTGTCGCTCACACCTTTTGCTTCTGCCGCCTGTTTTGCGCGGTCGATCATCTGCGCAGAAAGATCGCATAAAATGACCTGATGCCCACGCTCGGCCATTTTGATTGCGGTCTGCCCTTCTCCACCGCCAGCATCCAGCACACGCAGTTTTTGCGGGCCCATTTCCGCCAGCACGCGATCGAGATCCTGCCACAGAATAGCCTGTCGAAGCTGCCCTTTGGTGGTGCCGTAAATGTTACGGGAAAACTTTTCCGCAATATCATCAAAATTGCGATCCTGCATTGCTTTCTCCACCGGTTGGCTAAGACGTTTTCTGATAAAGACGCTATTTTGTCACAGCCACGGCGAGAATGAACCCGTCTGGTGTAATATCGCTGGCGATCCCTTGCTATATGGTTAAAAAAGGAACCAGAAAGGATGCTTTTTACACTGAAAAAAGTGATTGGCAATATGTTGCTGCCACTTCCGCTGATGTTGTTAATTATTGGCGCTGGCCTGGCGCTGCTGTGGTTTAGCCGTTTTCAAAAAACCGCGAAGATTTTTATTAGCATTGGGTGGCTGGCACTCTTGTTATTGAGTTTGCAACCGGTAGCCGACCGCCTGCTGCGTCCCATCGAAAGCACCTATCCGACATGGAATAATTCGCAAAAAGTGGACTATATCGTGGTGCTCGGAGGTGGTTATACCTGGAACCCGCAGTGGGCACCGAGCTCTAATTTAATCAATAACAGTCTGCCACGCCTGAATGAAGGTATTCGCTTATGGCGCGAAAATCCGGGATCAAAACTGATCTTCACGGGAGGCGTAGCAAAAACCAATACGGTGAGTACAGCGGAAGTAGGTGCCAGAGTTGCGCAATCGCTGGGCGTGCCGCGCGAGCAAATTATCACCCTGGATTTGCCAAAAGATACCGAAGAAGAAGCTGCGGCAGTGAAACAGGCGATTGGTGACGCCCCTTTCCTGCTGGTGACCTCCGCATCACATCTGCCGCGGGCGATGATCTTTTTTCAGCAGGAAGGGTTAAATCCGCTACCAGCCCCGGCGAATCAGTTGGCCATCGACTCGCCGCTTAATCCGTGGGAACGGGCAATCCCTTCTCCGGTCTGGCTGATGCATAGCGATCGTGTTGGCTATGAAACGCTTGGCCGCATCTGGCAGTGGCTGAAAGGTCCGTCAGGCGAGCCACGGCAAGAGTGATTTTGATGCCAGATCGAAGTTGCGCCGACTAAATCGTCCGGTATTAACCAGTTGCGCAACTTCATCCCATAACACATACAACCAACGCCGCCAGATGAACGACTCCGCCACTGGCGCGCGTTGCAGGTAACTCCAGAGCAAATCTTCCGCCAGAGAATTATCCATTAGTCGGAACAGTTCGTATTCTCGCGGTGCCCAAAGCATTAGTCCCGGCCCGACCATCGCCAGTAACTGATCGCTGCGCGAATCTTTCAGCATGCTGCGTAAACAGAAGTTACCGTGAATCAACACACAATTGTCGTTAAAGCCTTCAAATAATGCCGGGAGACATTCGCGAGTGCGAAACAGGATCCGCTTATCCTGCATCGTCAGACCGGTGTTATTGAACTGATTGAGCGTGGTCCATAGCACTTCAACATGTTGCCGGTACCATGAGGGCCAGAAATTTTCCTGAGTATTGTCGACCGCGCCGACGCAACCGCGACTGTCCTGACGGTGCCAGGCCAGTAAGGCTTCAACGATTTGGTCTTTGAGCTGTTCCCAGCGTTCTGGTGTTCGGGCTGGTGCCTCCACCGAAACACCACGCATCCGCTCCAGTAGCAGGACATCAGGGCCGGGGTGTTCTTCATGCGTCATCACACCATAAATAGTCGGCATACGGACAGTCCCACTTCTTGCCAGCATGGTGGTTTTCCATGCCAGTTGTCGGGCTTTTCCGGGCGTACTAAAGCTTCTTGCCATTAACGGCATTGGGTTTCCCTGGCTGTCATACAAAGCCCACAACGCCGTATCCGCTTTTTCATTGACGCACTCAATACGACTGAGTTTTTCGCCCAGTAAATGGCTTAATTCGGCACGCAGCTGTTCCATTCAGATTACCCTCATAAAAGCTACTGCTTTCATAATGAGCGCCAATATAAAAGATGTCACCTGAATGAGATCAATTGTTGAAAAGAAAAATTGAGGAAAATCGTAACGGTACGACACTCCTCCCAAAATTGGCTGAAGTGTCGTGAAGTGAAATTAGCGCATTTCAGCGCGAACGCGCTCAAGATCTTCAGGGGTATCCACACCTGTGCCAGGAACTTCCTGAGCAACAGCAACATGGATTTTTTCGCCGTACCACAGAACACGAAGCTGCTCTAACATTTCGATGTGTTCTAACGGACTTGCCTGCCAGTTGACGTAACGACGGATAAAGCCTGCACGGTAGCCATAAATGCCAAGATGACGCAGGAAGTTATCGCCAACGGTTTCAAGGCCTTCTGCAAAACGATCACGATCCCAAGGAATGGTGGCGCGTGAGAAGTACAGTGCATACCCTTCAGCGTCGAGAACCACTTTCACCGCATTCGGGTTAAACGCTTCTTCCGCATTGTGGATTGGCACCGCCAGAGTCGCCATACCCACCTGACGCTGAGCGAGGTTATCAGCAACCTGACGAATGATTGTCGCAGGGATCATCGGTTCATCACCCTGCACATTAACGATCACCGTGTCGTCGCTGAATGCGCATTTTTCGACAACTTCCGCCAGACGTTCTGTTCCTGACTGATGATCGGCGCGCGTCATACATACTTCACCGCCAGCGGCTTCAACGGCGCGGGCAACATCCTCATGATCGGTTGCCACGATGATGCGCTCGGCACCTGATTCACGCGCGCGTTCAAGAACATGAACAATCATGGGTTTGCCGTTAATATCAACCAATGGTTTACCGGGCAGACGCGTGGACGCGTAGCGCGCGGGAATAATGACCACAAAACTCATGATTTACTCTCATCAGCAGTCAGCACGCGGGCTTCCGTTTCCAGCAACACTGGAATGCCATCGCGGAGCGGGAAAGCCAGGTTATCCAGTTTGCAAATAAGCTCTTGTTTTTCCTGGTTATACCAAAGTTTTCCGTTGCAAACCGGGCAGGCAATGATTTCAAGCAAACGATGATCCATAGTTCCTCCAGATGGATCGGGTTATGAATGCATAAATCTTATCATAATCATTTATGCGACGGGGTCTATTTCCCAGCCAGTGCGGCAATCAGTAAAGAGACCTTGCGGGCAGCGTCCTAATGTCACCCGCGTTGCCTGCTGCCAGCTCGCGAAATCAGTAATCGCCTGACGTAACCCTTTTTGCAGCATTGTCGTTGGTTTAATGCCTTCCTGTAACCACAGAGAGATAACTTCAAGGATGCCTGTCTGGCGATGCATTTTGGCATCCATTCGCCCAACTAATTGCCCACGATGTAATAATGGCAGAACAAAATAGCCATACTGGCGTTTCGGCGCTGGGGTATAGCACTCCAGCCGGTAGCTAAAATCAAAAAGCTGCTCTGCGCGTTTGCGATCCCAGACAACAGGATCAAAAGGCGAAAGTACCGCGCTGTGCGTTGCAGTGAGCTTTCCGGCCAGCGCACGCTCGAGTAGCGGCAGCAAATCAGCATGCAGCCAAAGATTGCCCAATTTTTCAACATGCACAGCAATGATTTGCTGCTGTTCAGCCCTCGCTTCGCGCCACGCCGCCAGTGCCGGACGTTTCAGCCGATAGTAATCTGCCAGCCACTGTTCGCGGAATATTCCCAGGCTACGCGCACTGTTATCCAGCATGATGATTTCTGCTTCTGTTTGCGAAACGAGATCGCGCTCATCATCCCAGTCAGGCATGACACGGTGGGTTAAATCATAAACGCGCTGGAAGTTGCGCCGTTCAATCACCATCACCTTTCCGGCAGTAAATAAACCTTCCAGATGCCGTTTATGCGGCTTCCATTCCCACCAGCCGCTTGCACCTTTACGAGGATGCTCAAAATCGGCTGAACGTACCGGCCCCTTATCATGAATATGCTGAATTAACTGTGCAATTTCCGCCTCATGTTCCTGCATCCAGGCGTCTTTGTATTTCCAGCCCATTTTTTCAGGTGCCAGCATGCGGTGGCGAATAAGACGAAAGTCGCTACGCGGCATAAAGCAGGCTTCATGCGCCCAGTATTCCATTAATTCGCCACGCGCCAGAGACTCATCCAGCCACTGGGCAGGATAATTTCCCAGACGACTGAAAAGCACCAGATATGGACTACGGGCAACAATATTGATGGTATCGATTTGCAGCAAGGACATGCTGGAGATCGTTGCCGGAATATCCTCCAACGACGCTCGACGGCGGGGTTTGTTTAACAGGCCTTGTGCGGCAAGGTGAAGATTACGCGCATCAGCAAGGGAGAGGTGCGGCAGCGACATTCATGACTCCATCAATCGAACGCTGCCGCGGCGTAACTAGTTGCCAGAAGCCAGCGAGGTTAGTTGCGTAAGCAGTTTCGCTGGTTCATCACCTGAAAGCTGTGCGTCTACAGGCAAATACCACCAATTTTCTTCTGCAAAGGCCCGGCATTTCACCGCATCTTTTTCAGTCATTACCAGCGTTTGCCCGGCGCTTACCAACGCACTGACATCCGCATGGTTCAAAGACTGATGATCGGCCAGCGGTACACATTTTTCCGGTTGTACGCCACACATCTTCAGCGTGGCAAAAAAGCGCGGCGGATGCCCAATCCCCGCCATCGCCACTACATGTTCAAGCTGAGCAACGTCACAACGCGTACCGGTACGTAAATTCACCGCCTGACCCGGCAGCAGATGCATGGGGATTTCACCGCTGCGAGGGACACCGCCGTTGACGATTACCGCATCAACCGACTTTAAGCGCCCCGCTCGCTCACGCATTGGCCCCGCCGGCAACCACCAGCCATTGCCAAAGCGACGCACACCATCAATAACGACAATTTCCACATCACGCGCCAGACGGTAATGCTGTAAACCGTCGTCGGTTACGATGATCTGCACATCAGGGTGTTGCGCCAGAATGGCTTTTACCGCATCAGAACGAACGGGAGAAACCGCAACAGGCGCATCAGTGCGTTGATAAATCAACACAGGTTCATCACCCGCCTGTGCTGTTGTGGTATCTGCCGACAATAACAGCGGATAAGATTCAGCCTTACTACCATATCCCCGCGATACGACCCCCACGCGAATACCGCGCTGTTGCAACTGTTCCACCAGCCAGACAACGACCGGGGTTTTTCCGTTGCCGCCTGCGGTGAGATTACCAACCACGACAACCGGTACGGGGGCACGCCAGGCGCGCTTCAGTTTTAGTTTATAGCAAAGACGGATCGCGCCACTCACCAGGCCATACAACCAGGAGAGTGGCAGCAATAGCCGCCACAAAGGGGATTCACCAGACCAGATTTTTTCGATCATTGGCCAAACTGCATTTTGTGAAGTTGCGCGTAAACGCCGCGGTGCTCAAGCAAATCGTTATGCGTACCGCGTTCCACAATGACGCCATCCTCGACGACCACGATTTCGTCTGCCTTTTCAATGGTAGACAAGCGGTGGGCAATCACCAGAGAGGTACGGTTTTTCTGCAACTCATCCAGTGCCGCCTGAATCGCACGTTCGGATTCGGTATCCAGAGCCGAGGTAGCTTCATCCAGAATCAGAATCGGGCTATCACGCAGCAAGGCTCGAGCGATAGCAATACGCTGACGCTGACCGCCAGAGAGCAGCACGCCGTTTTCACCAATCACTGTATCGAGACCGTTATCCATCTTATTGATGAAGTCCATGGCGTAGGCCATACGCGCCGCTTCTTCAATTTGCTCACGGCTGTACTGTTCAGTCCGTGCGTAAGCAATGTTGTTAGCAACCGTATCGTTAAACAGATGGACATTCTGCGACACCAGAGCAACCTGGTTACGTAACGACGCCAGGGTATACTCGCGCAGATCGTGACCATCCATCAGGATTTCGCCTTCATCAATATCGTAAAAACGAGTGATCAGGCTGGCGATGGTTGATTTACCTGAACCAGAGCGTCCAACCAGAGCAACCGTCTTCCCTGCCGGAATTTTCAGGTTGATGTTACGCAATGCAGGTACGTCACGTCCCGGATAAGTAAAGGTGACATTGCGGAATTCCACGTCGCCAGTCGCACGCTCGATCACGCGCTTACCTTCGTCTTTCTCCTGCTCACTGTCCAGAATGGTAAACAGCGTCTGACAAGCCGCCATACCGCGCTGGAACTGGGCGTTAACGTTGGTCAGTGATTTCAGCGGACGCATCAGTGCAATCATTGAAGAGAAAACAACGGTAATCGTACCGGCAGTCAGGCTATCCATGACACTTGGGAAGCTCGCCGCATACAGAACAAACGCCAGCGCCAAAGAGGCGATCAGCTGAATGATCGGATCAGAGATGGAAGAGGCTGAAACCATTTTCATCCCCTGAAGACGCATTCGGTTGCTGACTTTATCAAAGCGTTTCGTTTCCACTTCCTGACCACCGAAAATCAATACTTCTTTGTGGCCCTTCAGCATTTGTTCGGCGCTGGTGGTCACCTGCCCCATGGTGTTCTGCATGTTTTTACTGATGTTGCGAAAACGCTTCGATACTACGCGAATCGCAATCGAAACAATCGGTGCCAGCACAATCAAAATGATCGACAGTTGCCAACTGTAATAGAACATCATGATGAACAGGCCGATGATTGACGCACCTTCACGCACAACCGTTATCAGTGCGCCGGAAGAAGAAGAAGCAACCTGTTCGGAATCGTAGGTGATACGTGACAACAGCGTCCCCGTTGACTGTTTGTCAAAAAATGAAACCGGCATTCCCATCATGTGACCAAACAGGCGGCGACGCATGGTCATTACCACCTTTCCTGATACCCAGGAGATACAGTAGCTGGAGACATAGCTGGTGATACCACGTAAAATCATCAGCCCGATCACCACCAGCGGCATCCACACCAGCACGGAGCGATCTGTTTTACCAAAGCCATCATCAAGAAGTGGCTTAAGGAGCGATAACATGAAGGTATCGCTGGCTGCGTTGAGGATTAACGCTACGCCCGCCACGATCAGACCCGCTTTAAAAGGCGCAATGGTTGGCCACAGTCGGCGGAACGTCTGCCACGTAGAGAGATCTTTGTCGTTATGCATTCAAAAAACCAGCATTTGTTGAAATAGCCGCATATTCTACCCGTTATCCACTGGCACGCCAAACCACTGATGATACCAACGAGGTAAAATTTGCTCTCTGAGGCTGCTAATCCGCCAGCCTTGCGCTGAAAAATTGACCGTCACTTGACCCTGATGTGGAGTATCAAGCCATTGATATCCTTGCTGTTGATAGCGATGCTTAACTTTATTAGAGGGCAATCGCCATGCGTTATAGCGCGATGCCGATGCGAGTGCCACTTTTCCATTCACTCGCTGAATTAATGGCAACGATGATGAGGTATTACTGCCATGGTGAGGTACCTGAAGCAATGTTGTCTGCACTTGCTGCCAGTAACGGCTTAGCATCTTTTGTTCAGCGGGGACTTCAATATCACCGGTTAGAAGAATGCTATTCGTCCCGTCATAAACCTTAACCACACAGGAATGGTTATTTCCTTTATCGTTGCTAGCTTGTAAAGGCCAGTGCACGCTGAAACGCAATCCTTGCCATTGCCACGCTTCGCCACGCACACAGGGCTGATGATGTTCCCAGTTTAACGGACTTCTGATCCATAACATCGGCCATGTGTGCAATATTGAGTCCAGCCCTCCCCGGTGATCCAGATGTTCATGACTCAGAATAACGCCTTCCGGTTCAAGATTATGCCAGTGGAGCCAGGGGATAATCAGTTGTTGCCCACTATCCCCTTCGGGCCAGGCCAGTCCTGTGTCATAGAGAATCGCTTTGCCGTTTCTGGCTATCACCATTGCCAGCCCTTGCCCGACATCAAGCATGTACACCTGCCACTCGTCAGGTCGAGGTTTTTGCCACAGCGGCCAGCACATCAGCAAGCCTACAGCCACACACATTGCTGGCAACGTTCGCCAGACGTTTAATCGCCATACCACCAGTAAGAACCATGGGGAAAATGATAGCCATTGCCAACGTTCAGCAATGTTGATCCACCCTTCTGGCAAACTCTTTAACCCCCAGAAAAGTAAAGCCAAAGACCGGTCGGCAAGAAACCATAACCCTTGCTCCAGGATTAACGGCCCGCTTAAATGCACAACCGTAAGCGTGCAGCAAGAACCGTATTGACGGGGATGTGTTATTCAGTCGGCAGTGCTACGCGCCAGGGGAGCAGTTCGCCGACCCGGTTTATCGGCCAGT
>NZ_MDGW01000596.1:0-15919 GCF_001712525.1 Shigella sp. FC1661 | reverse complement strand
TTTACGCGTATGACAGGCTCCGGAAGACGGTTGTTGCGCACGTATTCGGTGAACGCACTATGGCGACGCTGGGGCGTCTTATGAGCTTGCTGTCACCCTTTGACGTGGTGATATGGATGACGGATGGCTGGCCACTGTATGAATCCCGCCTGAAGGGAAAGCTGCACGTAATCAGCAAGCGATATACGCAGCGAATTGAGCGGCATAACCTGAATCTGAGGCAGCACCTGGCACGGCTGGGACGGAAGTCGCTGTCGTTCTCAAAATCGGTGGAGCTGCATGACAAAGTCATCGGGCATTATCTGAACATAAAACACTATCAATAAGTTGGAGTCATTACCTGCAGGGGATATACGTCTTAGTCAGTTCCGATGCAAGCGCCCGACTGGCTCCCGGCATTATTCTTATTTGCCTCGGAATGATCTGTTACAGCATATTCTCAAAAGTCTGGCTACTGGCACTGGTATGGAGACGTACCTGTTCGTTAGCCAACAGAATACCGATGATTCCCGTCTTCACCTGCCTGTTTTGCCTTTTCCTGGCATCGTTTCTTGCGGAAATGGCGCAGACCGACATGGGATATTTTATTCCTTCGCGGGTTTTGGTCGGTTTGGGAGCGGTATGCTTTACGTTGTTCTCAATCGTTTCAATATTAGAAGCAGGTTCTGCTAAAAAATAATTGCAACGTACCGGATAAAACCAGCGTTGACCATTTGCGTAACGCTGGTTTTTCTTAGGCATCATGAAATAACGCAGCATTAATGCATAGTGGTTAAGGATAAAAAAACAACAAAGTTACTGTCTTTTTCAGCCTGTTCATATTTTATAAAGATCTGGCCACTGGGTGAGTTTTCAATCATCTTTCCTTCCACCTTATATTAAGCTTGGAGGGTTTCAGTTCACGGGCTCATTAGAAAATAATCACAAGATAGCCACTATCAAAATTAGCTCATTTTTAATGCGGCTCTAATAATTTTCATCTTTAGGTAACAGGTCAGGACGACTTCGCTGCAATCAAATCCTGCGCACAAGCCCACGCACTCGACCACGCCCACTGGAAGTTATAGCCCCCCAGCCAGCCGGTAACGTCCATCACTTCGCCGATGAAGTACAGCCCAGGCACTTTGCGCGCTTCCATCGTTCGTGAAGAGAGTTCGTTGGTGTCCACGCCGCCGAGCGTCACTTCGGCAGTGCGATAGCCTTCAGTGCCGTTGGGTTGTACGCGCCAGTCGGTCAATGTGCTAATCAGTGCCTGTTGGTCACGCACGTTGAGCTGTTTTAGCGAAACATCCGGGATTTGCCCGAGTTGCTGTAAGCGTTCAACCAACCGCTTCGGTAGATGAACCGCCAGTGTGTTTTTCAGGCTCTGATTCGGATGTGCGTTACGCTGCTCATTCAGGAAGGTTTCGAGGTCCACATCCGGTAGCAGATTGATACTGACAAATTCACCCGGTTGCCAGTAGCTGGAAATCTGCAACACCGCCGGTCCAGATAAGCCGCGGTGGGTGAAGAGTAAGTTCTCACGGAAAACGGTGCCGTTTTCAGCGGTAATCACGGAAGGCACCGCCACGCCCGCCAGCACCTGTAACTCTTCGAGCAACGGTTTATGCAGAGTGAATGGCACCAGACCCGCACGGGTCGGCAGCACGTTGAGGCCAAATTGTTCGGCAATCTTATAACCAAACGGCGATGCGCCCAGCCCCGGCATTGACAGCCCACCGGTCGCGATGACCAGCTTTTCGCAACCGACAGTCATGCCGTTCAGTTCAAGCGTGAAGCCTGTTTCATCCTTCGCCACACTCAGCACTTCGCTACGCAATCTGAAGGTTACATTGCCCTTCTCGCACTCATCCACCAGCATGTCGACAATCTGCTGCGCGGAGTCATCGCAGAAGAGTTGTCCTAACGTTTTCTCGTGCCAGGCGATGCCGTGTTTATTGACCAGATCAATGAAATCCCACTGGGTAAAACGCGCGAGTGCAGACTTACAAAAATGCGGATTCTGGCTCAGATAAGCGCCTGGTTCGACATAAAGGTTGGTAAAGTTGCAGCGCCCACCGCCAGACATAAGGATTTTGCGCCCTGGTTTTTTACCATTATCGATCAGCAGAACCCGGCGTCCTGCCTGACCTGCCAGCGCAGAACAGAACATACCCGCCGCACCAGCGCCTATAATAATGGCATCAAACCTTTCCACGTTGCGCTCCTCTTAGAAAAAACGGGCGTGAATTGTAAAGATTCCTCAGTGGTCACACCAGCATCAATATTACTAAAAGGAAGTATTTGCCTGAATTATATAAGATAATTATTTTTTGAGTGAAATCCATACAGGAGGCAAATCAAAAAAAGTCTATATTTCACTTTGCCCGCGCCGCGAAAGTCACTGATAATGCGCCGCGTTCATGTCCTCAAAATGGCGTAACGTCCTATGCTACATTTGTTTGCTGGCCTGGATTTGCATACCGGGCTGTTATTATTGCTTGCACTGGCTTTTGTGCTGTTCTACGAAGCCATCAATGGTTTCCATGACACAGCCAACGCCGTGGCAACCGTTATCTATACCCGCGCGATGCGTTCTCAGCTCGCCGTGGTTATGGCGGCGGTGTTCAACTTTTTGGGTGTTTTGCTGGGTGGTCTGAGTGTTGCCTATGCCATTGTGCATATGCTGCCGACGGATCTGCTGCTTAATATGGGATCGTCTCATGGCCTTGCCATGGTGTTCTCTATGTTGCTGGCGGCGATTATCTGGAACCTGGGTACCTGGTACTTTGGTTTACCTGCATCCAGCTCTCATACACTGATTGGCGCGATCATCGGGATTGGTTTAACCAATGCGTTGATGACCGGGACGTCAGTGGTGGATGCACTCAATATCCCGAAAGTATTAAGTATTTTCGGTTCTCTGATCGTTTCCCCTATTGTCGGCCTGGTGTTTGCTGGCGGTCTGATTTTCTTGCTGCGTCGCTACTGGAGCGGCACCAAGAAACGCGCCCGTATCCACCTGACCCCAGCGGAGCGTGAAAAGAAAGACGGCAAGAAAAAGCCGCCGTTCTGGACGCGTATTGCGCTGATCCTTTCCGCTATCGGCGTGGCGTTTTCGCACGGCGCGAACGATGGTCAGAAAGGCATTGGTCTGGTTATGTTGGTATTGATTGGTGTCGCACCTGCAGGCTTCGTGGTGAATATGAATGCCACTGGCTACGAAATCACCCGTACCCGTGATGCCATCAACAACGTCGAAGCTTACTTTGAGCAGCATCCTGCGCTGCTGAAACAGGCTACCGGTGCTGATCAGTTAGTACCGGCTCCGGAAGCTGGCGCAACGCAACCCGCGGAGTTCCATTGCCATCCGTCGAATACCATTAACGCGCTCAACCGCCTGAAAGGTATGTTAACTACCGATGTGGAAAGCTACGACAAGCTGTCGCTTGATCAACGTAGCCAGATGCGCCGCATTATGCTGTGCGTTTCTGACACTATCGACAAAGTAGTGAAGATACCTGGCGTGAGTGCTGACGATCAGCGCCTGTTGAAGAAACTGAAGTCCGACATGCTTAGCACCATCGAGTATGCACCGGTGTGGATCATCATGGCGGTCGCGCTGGCGTTAGGTATCGGTACGATGATTGGCTGGCGTCGTGTGGCAACGACTATCGGTGAGAAAATCGGTAAGAAAGGCATGACCTACGCTCAGGGGATGTCTGCCCAGATGACGGCGGCAGTGTCTATCGGCCTGGCGAGTTATACCGGGATGCCGGTTTCCACTACTCACGTACTCTCCTCTTCTGTCGCGGGGACGATGGTGGTAGATGGTGGCGGCTTACAGCGTAAAACCGTGACCAGCATTCTGATGGCCTGGGTGTTTACCCTTCCGGCTGCGGTACTGCTTTCCGGCGGGCTGTACTGGCTCTCCTTGCAGTTCCTGTAATCGTACGCACCAAAACGAGCGGGTCAGCTGGCCCGCTTCAGATTGTGACATAGTGCGCTTTGTTCATGCCGGATGCGGCGTGAACGCCTTATCCGGCCTACAAAAACATGCAAATTCAATAGATTGCAGAGATTATGCAGGCCTGATAAGCGTAGCGCATCAGGCAATTTGCGTTTGTAATCAGTCTCGAGCGGGGCAGTTTACTGGCCCGCTTTTTTTATGCGTTATTATTGCTGAAGTGCTTAATGCCAAATCATCAATGCAATCAGGCTGACCACCACCAGACCACACAATGCGCTAGTCAGAATAAACTGCCGACGCACCCGCTCACAGCGGCGAATAAACTCATCATCGTGATGATCGCGATAACGTTGGGCATAGATATACCAAACGAGACGCACCTGTTTGTTTGGTTGGCCATGTGAGGTAAAAAAGCCCCCTCCATCAACATATTGATAGAGCAATGGATCGCAGTTACGCAGTACCACTAACAACGCGCGTAGTGATGAGAAATAGCGCGCCATGTTAACAATGCAAACGACACATAAAGCCCAAAATAATGCGACGGTGCTTATCATACCTCCTCCCCGGCGACCTGCCCGCGGAGTTCCACCCGGGGCTACCGCTCCCGATACGCTGCCAATCAGTTAACACCAGGTCCTGGAGAAACCGCTTTTGTGGTGACCAACATCCGAGCGGCTCTATAGATAGTGTAGGAGATCAGGTTGTTTTTTTTCCAGAAGGTTAACCACTATCAATATATTCATGTCGAAAATTTGTTTATCTAACGGGTAAGCAAGGCGGATTGACGGATCATCCGGGTCGCTATAAGGTAAGGATGGTCTTAACACTGAATCTTTACGGCTGGGTTAGCCCCGCGCACGTAGTTCGCAGGACGCGGGTGACGTAACGGCACAAGAAACGCTAGCTGGCCAGTCATCGACAACTTTATGGAAGGAGTAACACTATGGCTTATAAACACATTCTCATCGCGGTCGATCTCTCCCCGGAAAGCAAAGTTCTGGTAGAGAAAGCAGTCTCTATGGCTCGCCCCTACAATGCGAAAGTTTCTCTGATCCACGTAGATGTAAACTACTCTGACCTATACACCGGGCTTATTGATGTGAATCTGGGTGATATGCAGAAACGCATCTCTGAAGAGACACATCATGCGCTGACCGAGCTTTCCACTAATGCAGGCTACCCAATCACTGAAACCCTGAGCGGCAGCGGCGACCTGGGCCAGGTTCTGGTCGATGCAATCAAGAAATACGATATGGATCTGGTGGTTTGTGGTCACCACCAGGACTTCTGGAGCAAACTGATGTCTTCCGCACGTCAGCTGATCAACACCGTTCACGTTGATATGCTGATTGTTCCGCTGCGCGACGAAGAAGAATAATCTTCCCTCCACGACGTGTTCCTGAACGCCCGCATATGCGGGCGTTTTGCTTTTGGCGCGCTTGTTACCTGATGCAGCGTAAACCCCTTATCTGGCCTACGATCTGCGTACGCAATCAAAATCTCCTGCCAATACAACATTTAACACCATCATATTTTCCATCATTAGTGTGATTAGCTGGTTATTTTCTGTTGTAATAGTGTATTAATCTATTCACCGCATCAATATTAAGAATCTCTGACAGATGTAAACTTTTTCGCGCGTTATCCCTTACGCGTTCATACTTTTCAGGATGGTATTGGAAGGTTAATAAATATGAATACAACAACACCCATGGGGATGCTGCAGCAACCTCGCCCATTTTTCATGATCTTTTTTGTCGAGTTATGGGAGCGATTCGGCTACTACGGCGTGCAGGGCGTACTGGCGGTTTTCTTCGTTAAACAGCTTGGATTCTCGCAAGAGCAGGCTTTTGTCACTTTTGGTGCTTTTGCTGCGCTGGTCTATGGCCTCATTTCCATTGGCGGCTATGTCGGCGACCACCTGCTGGGGACCAAACGCACCATTGTTCTCGGAGCACTTGTGCTGGCGATTGGCTACTTCATGACCGGCATGTCGCTACTTAAGCCTGACCTGATTTTCATCGCCCTGGGGACTATCGCTGTCGGTAACGGCCTGTTTAAAGCTAACCCAGCCAGCTTGCTTTCGAAGTGCTATCCGCCGAAAGATCCGCGGCTTGATGGCGCATTCACCCTGTTCTATATGTCGATCAATATCGGCTCGTTGATAGCGTTATCGCTGGCCCCTGTGATCGCTGATAGATTCGGTTATTCAGTCACCTACAACCTGTGCGGGGCGGGGTTAATTATCGCATTACTGGTTTACATCGCCTGTCGTGGAATGGTGAAAGACATTGGTTCTGAACCCGACTTCAAGCCGATGAGCTTCAGCAAACTGTTGTACGTATTACTTGGCAGCGTGGTGATGATCTTCGTATGTGCATGGCTGATGCACAACGTAGAAGTCGCCAATCTGGTGCTGATTGTTCTCTCCATCGTCGTCACCATCATCTTCTTTCGTCAGGCATTCAAGCTGGATAAAACCGGGCGCAATAAAATGTTTGTCGCCTTTGTCCTGATGCTCGAAGCGGTGGTGTTTTACATTCTCTACGCCCAGATGCCAACATCGCTGAACTTCTTTGCCATCAACAACGTGCATCATGAAATTCTCGGTTTTTCCATCAACCCGGTCAGCTTCCAGGCGCTTAACCCGTTCTGGGTGGTACTCGCCAGCCCAATACTGGCAGACATTTACACGCATCTGGGTAACAAAGGCAAAGACCTCTCGATGCCGATGAAATTTACTCTCGGCATGTTTATGTGCTCACTGGGCTTTTTGACGGCGGCAGCTGCGGGAATGTGGTTTGCGGATGCACAAGGGCTGACATCGCCATGGTTTATCGTGCTGGTGTACTTATTCCAGAGCTTAGGTGAACTGTTTATTAGCGCCCTTGGCCTGGCGATGATTGCTGCCCTGGTGCCGCAGCATTTGATGGGCTTTATTCTCGGGATGTGGTTCCTGACGCAGGCTGCCGCGTTCTTGCTGGGCGGCTATGTGGCAACATTTACCGCGGTGCCGGACAACATTACCGATCCGCTTGAGACGTTGCCCGTCTATACCAACGTGTTTGGTAAGATTGGTCTGGTCACGCTGGGCGTTGCAGTAGTGATGCTGTTGATGGTGCCGTGGCTGAAACGCATGATTGCGACGCCGGAAAGCCATTAATTATTCTTGCAGAAAGCAGGGTAGCGTTATCGCTACCCTGCTTTACTTTTACACGGGCGTACCTGCATAGATATCAAAGCGATGCCCTTTAGTCACAACCGCGTTTGGCGTGGTGACATTCGCTAGCGGTGGCGCGTAGTCCGGGCGCTTTACCACCACGCGTTTGGTCGCCAGCAAGCGTGCAGGCTCCAGTAATCCATCGGCATCAAGATCCGGTCCCACCAGCGACTGAAAGACACGCATCTCTTTTTTCACTAGCGCGCTTTTCTGCTTATGCGGGAACATCGGATCGAGATAGACCACCTGCGGGCGTGGGGTAATATCGGTTAGCGCCGTCAGGCTGGAGGCGTGAATTAACTGCAACCGCTCCTGCAACCAGCCGCCGATTTCCGCATCCGCATAACCACGCGCCAGGCCGTCGTCGAGTAGCGCGGCAACCACTGGATTACGCTCCAGCATCCGCACGCGGCAGCCGACTGAAGCCAGTACAAAGGCATCGCGCCCCAGCCCTGCGGTGGCGTCCACCACATCCGGCAAATAATCGCCTTTAATGCCCACCGCTTTCGCCACCGCCTCACCGCGACCACCGCCGAATTTGCGTCGGTGCGCCATCGCTCCGCCAACAAAATCAACAAAGATGCCGCCAAGTTTTGGCTCATCACGCTTGCGCAATTCCAGATGTTCCGGCGTTAACACCAGCGCCATCAGGTTGTCTTCATCGTGCTCCAGCCCCCAGCGGGCCGCCAGAACAGATAAGGCGCCGTCTCCGGCGCCTGTTTCATCAATTAAGCAGATTTTCACTGAATGATCAGCCCTTAATGCCGTAATGCTCCAGCATCGCATCCAGCTGCGGTTCACGACCACGGAAGCGTTTGAACAGATCCATCGGCTCTTCTGAACCGCCACGGCTCAGAATGTTGTCGAGGAACGACTGCCCGGTTTCACGGTTGAAAATGCCCTCTTCCTCAAAGCGCGAGAAGGCATCTGCCGCCAGTACGTCAGCCCACAGGTAGCTGTAGTAACCTGCGGCATAACCACCGGCGAAAATATGGCTGAAAGCGTGCGGGAAACGGCCCCAGGATGGAGACGGTACTACGGCAACCAGTTTCTTGATTTCTGCCAGAGTTTCGAGGATTTTCGCACCCTGATCCGGGCGGAACTCGGCATGGAGGCGGAAATCGAACAGGCCGAACTCCAGCTGGCGCAGAATAAACAGCGCCGCCTGGTAGTTCTTCGCCGCCAGCATTTTATCCAGCAACTCTTTCGGCAGCGGTTCGCCGGTTTCATAGTGACCAGAGATAAACGCCAGCGCCTCCGGCTCCCAGCACCAGTTTTCCATAAACTGACTCGGCAGTTCGACCGCATCCCACGGCACACCGCTGATACCGGAAACACCAGCGGTTTCGATGCGGGTCAGCATATGGTGCAGGCCGTGACCGAACTCGTGGAACAGGGTGATCACTTCGTCGTGAGTGAACAGCGCCGGTTTACCATTTACCGGGCGGTTGAAGTTACAAGTCAAATACGCGACCGGTTTTTGCAGAGAACCGTCAGCTTTACGCATCTGGCCTACGCAGTCATCCATCCACGCCCCGCCGCGCTTGTTTTCACGGGCATACAGATCGAGGTAGAAGCTGCCGCGCAGTTCGTTGTTCTCGTCATACAGTTCGAAGAAACGTACATCCGGATGCCAGACATCAACATCTTTACGCTCTTTAGCGGTGATGCCGTAAATACGTTTCACCACTTCAAACAGGCCGTTAACCGCTTTGTTTTCCGGGAAGTACGGACGCAGCTGTTCGTCACTGATGCTGTAGAGGTGCTGTTTTTGTTTTTCGCTGTAGTACGCGATATCCCACGGCTGCAACTCATCGACGCCAAATTCCGCTTTGGCGAAGGCGCGCAGTTGTGCCAGCTCTTTTTCGCCTTGCGGACGCGCGCGTTTTGCCAGATCGGTTAAGAAATCCAGCACCTGCTGCGGGTTTTCTGCCATTTTAGTGGCAAGGGATTTAAAGGCGTAGTTTTCAAAGCCCAGCAGTTGCGCCAGTTCGTGACGCAGAGCGAGGATCTCTTCCATCACCTTGCTGTTATCCCATTTACCGGCGTTCGGGCCTTGATCGGAGGCGCGGGTGCTGTAAGCGCGATACATCTCTTCACGCAAGGCCTGGTTGTCGCAGTAGGTCATTACCGGCAGGTAGCTTGGGATATCCAGCGTCAGCAGGTAGCCTTCCAGCTCTTTCGCTTCGGCCTGGGCTTTTGCCGCAGCCAGCGCGCTTTCAGGCATCCCCGCCAGCTCCGCTTCGTCGGTAACGAGTTTGGTCCAGCCCATTGTCGCATCGAGGACGTTGTTGCTGTACTGGTTGCCCAGTTCAGAAAGACGGGTCGCAATTTCGCCGTAACGCTGCTGTTTCTCTTTCGGCAGACCTATGCCAGAGAGTTCAAAATCACGCAGGGCGTTATCAACCGCTTTCTTCTGCGCCGTGTTCAGCGTGGCGTAATGATCGCCATCGCGCAGGTCGCGGTACGCTTTATACAGCCCTTCATGTTGCCCTACCCAGGTGCTGTATTCCGACAGCAGCGGCAGGGTTTGCTCGTAGGCTTCACGCAGTTCCGGGCTATTTTTCACCGAGTTCAGGTGGCTGACCGGGGAGAAGATACGCCCCAACACATCGTCCACTTCCGCCAACGGCTGGCAGAGATTTTCCCAGGTGTACGGTGCCCCTTGCGCTACTACGCGCTCCACATTTTCGCGGCAATCGTTCAGCGCCTGAGTCACGGCTGGAACGACATGTTCCGGGAGAATTTTAGAAAACGGAGGCAATTCAAAGGGAGTCAGTAACGGATTCGTCATTCGCGCAGTCCTGGTTAAAGAGGTTAAGGAAGCGCTCAACAGGCGCTTTACATAATGTGTGTAGCATGGGGTTAAGTGTAGTGAATTTCAATGAGAAACGTTACGCTTTCGCGGCGGCGGCCTCTTTTCGGTATACTGTCCTGATACGCTTTTGTGCGCCCCGAATACGGGCCGATTTTTACTTACCGGAACACCTTTACCCATGCTCAGTTATCGCCACAGCTTTCACGCTGGCAACCACGCCGACGTCCTTAAACATACCGTTCAGAGCCTGATCATCGAGTCGCTGAAAGAGAAAGATAAACCGTTTCTCTATCTCGACACCCACGCAGGGGCCGGGCGTTATCAGTTAGGCAGCGAACATGCCGAGCGTACCGGCGAATATCTCGAAGGCATCGCCCGTATCTGGCAGCAGGACGATTTGCCCGCAGAACTGGAGGCGTACATCAATGTGGTAAAACACTTCAACCGTAGCGGTCAGTTGCGTTACTACCCCGGTTCGCCATTGATTGCTCGCCAGCTACTGCGCGAACAAGACAGCCTGCAACTGACCGAACTGCACCCGAGCGATTACCCGTTGCTGCGTTCTGAATTTCAGAAAGACAGCCGTGCGCGCGTCGAAAAAGCCGATGGTTTCCAGCAGCTTAAGGCCAAACTGCCGCCGGTTTCCCGCCGTGGTTTAATCCTTATCGACCCGCCGTATGAAATGAAAACCGACTATCAGGCGGTGGTCAGCGGGATAGCAGAAGGTTACAAACGTTTCGCCACTGGTACTTACGCACTGTGGTATCCGGTGGTGCTGCGTCAGCAAATTAAGCGCATGCTCCACGATCTGGAAGCGACCGGTATTCGCAAAATTCTGCAAATTGAACTGGCGGTACTGCCAGACAGCGATCGCCGTGGCATGACCGCTTCCGGCATGATTGTGATTAACCCGCCGTGGAAACTGGAACAGCAGATGAATAACGTGCTGCCGTGGCTGCACAGCAAACTGGTTCCGGCAGGCACCGGGCACGCCACCGTAAGCTGGATCGTGCCGGAGTAATTGCAGCCATTGCTGGCACCTATTACGTCTCGCGCTACAATCGCGGTAATCAACGATAAGGACACTCTGTCATGACTAAACACTATGATTACATCGCCATCGGCGGCGGCAGCGGCGGTATAGCCTCCATCAACCGCGCGGCTATGTACGGCCAGAAATGCGCACTGATTGAAGCCAAAGAGCTGGGCGGCACCTGCGTGAACGTCGGCTGCGTGCCGAAAAAAGTGATGTGGCACGCGGCGCAAATCCGTGAAGCGATCCATATGTACGGCCCTGATTATGGTTTCGATACCACCATCAACAAGTTCAACTGGGAAACGTTGATCGCCAGCCGTACCGCCTATATCGACCGTATTCATACTTCCTATGAAAACGTGCTCGGTAAAAATAACGTTGATGTAATCAAAGGCTTTGCCCGCTTCGTTGATGCCAAAATGCTGGAGGTAAACGGCGAAACCATCACGGCCGATCATATTCTGATCGCCACAGGCGGTCGTCCGAGCCACCCGGATATTCCGGGCGTGGAATACGGTATTGATTCTGATGGCTTCTTCGCCCTTCCTGCTTTGCCAGAGCGCGTGGCGGTTGTTGGCGCGGGTTACATCGCCGTTGAGCTGGCGGGCGTGATTAACGGCCTCGGCGCGAAAACGCATCTGTTTGTGCGTAAACATGCGCCGCTGCGCAGCTTCGACCCGATGATTTCCGAAACGCTGGTCGAAGTGATGAACGCCGAAGGCCCGCAGCTGCACACCAACGCCATCCCGAAAGCGGTAGTGAAAAATGCCGATGGTAGCCTGACGCTGGAGCTGGAAGATGGTCGCAGTGAAACGGTGGATTGCCTGATTTGGGCGATTGGTCGCGAGCCTGCCAATGACAACATCAACCTCGAAGCCGCTGGCGTTAAAACCAACGAAAAAGGCTATATCGTCGTCGATAAATATCAAAACACCAACATTGAAGGTATTTACGCGGTGGGCGATAACACGGGTGCAGTGGAGCTGACACCGGTGGCAGTTGCAGCGGGTCGCCGTCTCTCTGAACGCCTGTTTAATAACAAGCCGGATGAGCATCTGGATTACAGCAACATTCCGACCGTGGTCTTCAGCCATCCGCCGATTGGTACTGTTGGTTTAACGGAACCGCAGGCGCGCGAGCAGTATGGCGACGATCAGGTGAAAGTGTATAAATCCTCTTTCACCGCGATGTATACCGCCGTCACCACTCACCGCCAGCCGTGCCGCATGAAGCTGGTGTGCGTTGGATCGGAAGAGAAGATTGTCGGTATTCACGGCATTGGCTTTGGTATGGACGAAATGTTGCAGGGCTTCGCGGTGGCGCTGAAGATGGGGGCAACCAAAAAAGACTTCGACAATACCGTCGCCATTCACCCAACGGCGGCAGAAGAGTTCGTGACAATGCGTTAAATGTTAAAGGGCTAAGAGTAGTGTGCTCTTAGCCCTTAATTACGTTTCCGCTATCAGTTCAGAAGCTGAAGCAGAAAGCGGATCAGTTCCAGCAGCGCAATTAACGCCCCTAGAACGATGATTGCTTTATCAATCACCCGTTTTCTCCATGCGATGGAGTGAGAATGCATCCGCTTACTCATCCACTGCCTGTCACGGCGCATGTCTCATTGTTAGATAAGAACTCTCTCACTCCGGCCAGAGCATCAGTTAACGGCACCACCCGTACTTCTGACCAGGACTTTGAAAGCGTTTATGCGCATTGCCAGAGTGAAAATGCCTCAGAGCTAACTGGATAATCATACAGTACATGCAGGTTATAAAACCAGCACGTCCTTGCAATAGTTTCAGTATGGTATTAGCATTGATGCGTTAGATGATGGCTATCTCACTCCAGTCAGAGCCACCAACTCAGGGCTGGAAAGTAAAAAACCGACGCAAAGTCGGTTTTTTTACATCCGGATTCGGACAAGGCTTAATATGACGATGACCCAGTGAAAGTATATAAATCGTCACTGCGATATATACCGAAGTGCTCCCTCCGCCAGCTGAAGAAATCGCTAATTCTTGCAATGTTAGCCACTGGCTAATAGTATTGAGCTGTTAGATAAGAACTCTCTCACTCCAGCCAGAGCCACCAACTCAGGGCTGGAAAGTAAAAAACCGACGCAAAGTCGGTTTTTTTACGTCCTGATTCAGACCTCCTTTCAAATGAATAGCCAACTCAAAATTCACACCTATTACCTTCCTCTGCACTTACACATTCGTTAAATCATATATGTTTTTGACTTATCCGCTTCGAAGAGAGACACTACCTGCAACAATCAGGAGCGCAATATGTCATTTCTGTTACCCATCCAATTGTTCAAAATTCTTGCTGATGAAACCCGTCTGGGCATCGTTTTACTGCTCAGCGAACTGGGAGAGTTATGCGTCTGCGATCTCTGCACTGCTCTCGACCAGTCGCAGCCCAAGATCTCCCGCCACCTGGCATTGCTGCGTGAAAGCGGGCTATTGCTGGACCGCAAGCAAGGTAAATGGGTTCATTACCGCTTATCGCCGCATATTCCAGCATGGGCGGCGAAAATAATTGATGAAGCCTGGCGATGTGAACAGGAAAAGATTCAGGCAATTGTCCGCAACCTGGCTCGACAAAACTGTTCCGCAGACAGTAAGAACATTTACAGTTAAAAAATTTAGCTAAACACATATGTATTTTCGCATGTGTTTTATCCAGGAGGCATTATGTTACTGGCAGGCGCTATCTTTGTCCTGACCATTGTATTGGTTATCTGGCAGCCGAAAGGTTTAGGCATCGGCTGGAGTGCAACGCTCGGCGCAGTACTGGCGTTAGTTACGGGCGTGGTCCATCCGGGTGATATTCCGGTGGTGTGGAATATCGTCTGGAACGCGACGGCTGCGTTTATTGCCGTCATTATCATCAGCCTGCTGCTGGATGAGTCCGGCTTTTTTGAATGGGCGGCGCTGCACGTCTCACGCTGGGGTAATGGTCGTGGTCGCTTGCTGTTTACCTGGATTGTCCTGCTCGGTGCTGCCGTTGCCGCCCTGTTTGCCAATGATGGCGCAGCGCTTATTTTGACGCCGATTGTCATCGCCATGCTGCTGGCTTTAGGATTCAGTAAAGGCACGACGCTGGCGTTCGTGATGGCGGCCGGATTCATTGCCGATACCGCCAGCCTCCCGCTTATTGTCTCCAACTTGGTGAATATCGTTTCCGCTGATTTCTTTGGCCTCGGCTTTCGCGAATACGCCTCGGTGATGGTGCCGGTGGATATCGCCGCGATTGTTGCCACGCTGGTGATGCTACATCTCTATTTTCGCAAAGATATTCCGCAGAACTACGATATGGCGCTGCTGAAATCTCCCGCAGAAGCGATCAAAGATCCTGCTACGTTCAAAACTGGCTGGGTTGTTTTACTGCTTCTGCTGGTGGGATTTTTCGTCCTGGAACCGCTCGGCATTCCGGTGAGCGCCATTGCAGCTGTGGGCGCGCTGATATTATTTGTCGTCGCTAAACGCGGTCATGCGATTAATACGGGTAAAGTCCTGCGCGGTGCCCCCTGGCAAATTGTCATCTTCTCGCTCGGCATGTATCTGGTGGTTTATGGCCTGCGCAATGCCGGATTAACGGAATATCTTTCTGGCGTACTCAACGTGCTGGCGGATAACGGCCTGTGGGCCGCGATGCTCGGCACCGGATTCCTCACAGCCTTCCTCTCTTCTATTATGAACAATATGCCGACGGTACTGGTTGGCGCGTTGTCCATTGATGGCAGCACGGCATCTGGCGTTATCAAAGAAGCGATGGTTTATGCCAATGTGATTGGCTGCGATTTGGGACCGAAAATTACCCCAATTGGTAGCCTGGCTACACTACTCTGGCTGCACGTACTTTCACAGAAGAATATGACTATCAGCTGGGGATATTACTTCCGTACAGGGATTATCATGACCCTGCCTGTGCTGTTTGTGACGCTGGCTGCGCTGGCGCTACGTCTCTCTTTCACTTTGTAATGAGATACTGATATGAGCAACATTACCATTTATCACAACCCGGCCTGCGGCACGTCGCGTAATACGCTGGAGATGATCCGCAACAGCGGCACAGAACCGACCATTATCCATTATCTGGAAACTCCGCCAACGCGCGATGAACTGGTCAAACTCATTGCCGATATGGGGATTTCCGTACGCGCGCTGCTGCGTAAAAACGTCGAACCGTATGAGGAGCTGGGCCTTGCGGAAGATAAATTTACTGACGATCGGTTAATCGACTTTATGCTTCAGCACCCGATTCTGATTAATCGCCCGATTGTGGTGACGCCGCTGGGAACTCGCCTGTGCCGCCCTTCAGAAGTGGTGCTGGAAATTCTGCCAGATGCGCAAAAAGGCGCATTCTCCAAGGAAGATGGCGAGAAAGTGGTTGATGAAGCGGGTAAGCGCCTGAAATAAAGCGGCGATATCCACTGCCGATAGTTGGTAAAGTGCGCTTTGTTTATGTCGGATGCGACGCTAACGCGTCTTATCCGGCCTACAAAACCGTGCAAATTCAATATATGGCATGAAATATGTAGAGCGTAGCGGGTAATGACTCCAACTTATTGATAGTGTTTTATGTTCAGATAATGCCCGATGACTTTGTCATGCAGCTCCACCGATTTTGAGAACGACAGCGACTTCCGTCCCAGCCGTGCCAGGTGCTGCCTCAGATTCAGGTTATGCCGCTCAATTCGCTGCGTATATCGCTTGCTGATTACGTGCAGCTTTCCCTTCAGGCGGGATTCATACAGTGGCCAGCCATCCGTCATCCATATCACCACGTCAAAGGGTGACAGCAAGCTCATAAGACGCCCCAGCGTCGCCATAGTGCGTTCACCGAATACGTGCGCAACAACCGTCTTCCGGAGCCTGTCATACGCGTAAA
>NZ_MDGW01000595.1:0-16051 GCF_001712525.1 Shigella sp. FC1661 | reverse complement strand
TTAATGCCATTTTCAAGAGCAAGTTTTGAGATGGATATCCCGGGTTCACAGGAGGCAGCAACGAGCTGCTGTTTAAATTCGGGAGGATAATTAGGGCAGCCTTTTCGCCTGCCGGGATTCACATTTTTCTGCATATCTGACACTTTGGTTCCCACTACTTATTTGGTGGACACCACTTTGTCTAATTCGTCAGATTCTGACCAGACGGTTCAGGCTGTACGCTTACGCACAACCATCGCGGCGAGGATCAACGGAACCGTGATAAATGTCACCAAGGGAATTGCTAATAGATTTGCAATAAACGAGGTCAGACTAATGCCATGAAATATGACGATTTGCACAGGCATAAGCAGGAGTGTGATTCCCAGTTGCAAATGAATGAGGGAAACAACTGCACGCAATACCGGCGGCAGTTGCCACTCAGGACAGGGAAACCACTGGTACCCAAAAATCAGTGCCGCGACCGCAGCGGCAGAGAGCCATAAACTTTGCGAGAGAATGGCAACAGGATCCATCAGCAAAATTGCCGCCAGACAACATATCCATACATCCCAGCCACTCCACTGTCGCCCACTTAACTTAAGCATTCCCCACGTAGCAAGCGCCACCACGGTACGCAATGCAGGAGGTTGCATTCCCGTCAACCAGGCATAAAAAGCAGCACAGCAGATTCCACCAATTAATGGCATTTGCCAGTGGATCCAGCGCCCAGGCAGAAAAACTTGCCCACCGCGAATGAGTCCGGCAGCCAGCAACACCGCAAAAGCGATGTGCAATCCCGATATCGCCATTAAATGCGCCGTTCCAGTATCACGCATGATATTTTTGATTTCTTTGGGGACGGATAACCGTTCCCCCATACCTAAACCAAGAATAACCGCATTCCACATATAGGGTTGCAGCGTTGTTTGTAGTGACGCCAGATACTGTGCACGCAGGCTACAATTCGGTTCAATGACACTTGCCTGCAGAAAGCGGCCGATGAGCGGCTGATGCTGGGCAATGGCATAACGCTGGCTATCAAAGCCGCCATCATTAAGTTGGCCATGAACTGCACGAACTTTGAGTTTCATTGACCATTGTTGTCCAGCACAAACCGCTTGCGGAAGATATTCGCCATACAGCACAAGGCCTGGCGCAGGGAATATACGTCGACCTTGTAGATGAGTAATTTGACCGTAATGAGTGGTCATGCCGTCAGTTGCAGTGATCTCAACAATTGCATCCTGCGTCGCGCCAGTTAAGGTTTCTCCTGCCCACAAAATTTGCTTTGCTGATAATATGCCCCAAACGAAAAACAGCAACGTCAGCGCGATATAACGGACGGTTTTAACAGGGATAAATGCCAGTACGCAGGCGAAGAGAGTCAGAAACGCAAGGGTTAATGTCCCAGGCAATTGGGGCAAAATCAGCAACGGAAAAATTCCGCAAATTATGCATACGCCGACTGTCGTTATTTTCATGCACCCCTCCCTGTTTATGGAAAGTGTGCAACTTTGTTGAGCGGTTGTCTGGTGGGAATTTTGCGTTCCCCGAGGCACATTCAGAAGAATTTAACGAAAGGGTGAAAACTGCTCAAAACTCTGCGAGGCAGCTTCCAGTTCCTGATTAGAGAAATGAAAAAAGCACCCGACAGGTGCTTTTCTCGCGTTCAAGTTTGAGTAAAAACTTAACCGTAAATATTGGCGCGATCGCGCAGTTCTTTACCAGGTTTAAAGTGAGGAACGTATTTTCCTTCCAGTTCTACTTTATCGCCAGTCTTCGGATTACGTCCGGTACGTGGTGCGCGGTAGTGCAAAGAGAAACTGCCGAAACCGCGGATTTCAATACGCTCGCCCTGCGCAAGAGTCGAGGCCATATGCTCCAGCATCTCTTTTACTGCATCTTCAACCGTCTTGGCGGGAATGTGCGATTGCTGGGTGGCAAGTCTTTCTATCAATTCTGACTTGGTCATGATTCCTCCGGTTCCTTAAAGGCAAATTAAGCGGCTGCTGTTGCTGCATTGATTAAGGGCGGCCGTAGCCGCCCTTAGTGCTTGATTACAGGACGAAACCTGCAATCTGTCAAGTAAACTCAACAAACTTCGGAATAAAAATCCCGAAGAGTCAGAGAATTACTCGCCTTTAGCTGCTTTGAAAGCTTCAGCCATTGCGTTGTTGGAGAAGTTTGCATCTTCCTGTTTGTTAACAGTTGCGATTGCATCTTTCTCGTCAGCTTCGTCTTTCGCACGAACAGACAGGCTGATTGCGCGGTTTTTACGATCAACGCCGGTGAATTTAGCTTCAACTTCGTCGCCAACGCTCAGAACCAGGGTAGCGTCTTCAACGCGGTCACGGGATGCTTCAGAAGCACGCAGGTAACCTTCAACGCCGTCAGCCAGTTCTACGGTTGCGCCTTTAGCGTCAACTGCAGTTACTTTACCGGTTACGATAGCGCCTTTCTTGTTCAGAGCAACCCAGTTGTTGAACGGATCTTCTGCGAGCTGTTTAACGCCCAGGGAGATACGTTCACGTTCTGCGTCAACCTGCAGAACAACTGCAGCGATTTCGTCGCCTTTTTTGTATTCACGAACTGCTTCTTCGCCTGCAACGTTCCAGGAGATGTCAGACAGGTGAACCAAGCCGTCGATGCCGCCGTCCAGGCCGATGAAGATACCGAAGTCAGTGATAGACTTGATTTTACCTTCAACACGGTCGCCCTTGTTGTGGGTTTCCGCGAACTGCTGCCACGGGTTAGCTTTGCACTGTTTCAGACCCAGGGAGATACGACGACGTTCTTCGTCGATATCCAGAACCATAACTTCCACTACATCGCCAACGTTAACAACTTTGGACGGGTGGATGTTTTTGTTGGTCCAATCCATTTCGGAAACGTGTACCAGGCCTTCAACGCCTTCTTCGATTTCAACGAAGCAGCCGTAGTCGGTCAGGTTGGTCACGCGACCAGTCAGTTTGGTACCTTCCGGATAACGTTTAGCGATAGCTACCCACGGATCTTCGCCCAACTGTTTCAGGCCCAGGGATACACGGGTACGTTCGCGGTCGAACTTCAGCACTTTAACAGTGATTTCGTCGCCCACGTTGACGATTTCGCTCGGATGCTTAACGCGTTTCCAGGCCATGTCAGTGATGTGCAGCAGGCCGTCAACGCCGCCCAGATCAACGAATGCACCGTAGTCAGTGAGGTTCTTAACGATACCTTTAACTTCCATGCCTTCCTGCAGGTTTTCCAGCAGCTGATCGCGCTCTGCGCTGTTTTCGGATTCGATAACGGCACGACGAGAAACAACAACGTTGTTGCGCTTCTGATCCAGCTTGATTACTTTAAATTCAAGCTCTTTGCCTTCCAGGTGCAGAGTGTCACGCACCGGACGAACGTCTACCAGAGAACCTGGCAGGAACGCACGAATACCGTTCAGCTCAACAGTGAAGCCGCCCTTAACTTTGCCGTTGATAACACCGGTAACAGTTTCAGCATCTTCGTAAGCTTTTTCCAGCGTGATCCAGGCTTCGTGACGTTTAGCTTTCTCACGGGACAGCAGAGTTTCACCGAAGCCGTCTTCTACTGCGTCCAGAGCAACGTCAACTTCGTCACCTACCTGGATTTCCAGCTCGCCCTGGGCGTTTTTGAACTGCTCAGCCGGGATGGCGGACTCAGATTTCAGACCAGCGTCAACCAGTACTACGTCTTTGTCGATAGCAACAACAACGCCACGAACGATAGAACCCGGGCGGGTTTCGATTTCTTTTAAGGACTCTTCAAAGAGTTGAGCAAAAGATTCAGTCATGTTTAATCTTCAGGTTTATATTTAACGTCCACCTAGCTCCATGCCGGATGGGGTTGTTTAACATACCCGCTGTCATTCCATTGCAACGGGGGTACTGCAAATTCGGTCGCTTATGCGAGAGCCAATTTCTGGCGCGCGTATTGTAGCGCTTTTTCAATCACTTGCTCAATGCTTAAGGTGGTGGAATCCAACACTAAAGCATCGGCTGCCGGAACCAGTGGCGCTACCGCTCGGTTACGATCGCGGTCGTCGCGTTCTTTGATCTCGGCCAAAAGGCGCTCAAAGTTAACACTAAAGCCCTTCTCCTGCAACTGTAGCATGCGGCGATGCGCACGTTCTTCCGAGGAGGCGTCAAGGAAAATTTTCACTGGTGCATCAGGGAATACCACCGTTCCCATGTCGCGGCCATCGGCAATCAGACCTGGTAATTCGCGAAACGCGCGTTGGCGACGCAATAATGCTTCACGAACGCGTGGGAATGCCGCGACTTGTGAAGCCGCATTCGCCACTTCCTGAGTACGAATTTCGCCGCTGACATCTTCCCCTTCGAGGATCACTTCCAGATTGCCATTGGTTGACACAAAACGTACATCCAGATGGGATGCCAGCGGTACCAGCGCATCTTCTGACGCAACATCAACATGGTGATGTAATGCCGCCAATGCCAGTACGCGATAAATTGCACCCGAATCCAGCAGATGCCATTGCAATGCTTCCGCCATAGCCTTACACAAGGTGCCTTTCCCTGCACCGCTTGGGCCATCAATGGTAATAACCGGGGCAATTGCCGTCATCTTTATCTCCTTAAAACAGGCGTACCGTTAACATAACCGCGCGCATTATACGCGCCGACGCCACAAATCGTTAACGTTGTGTGCAAAAACCAGTTTTGTCTGTATTCAGATGGGGATTTATTGCGCAATTATAGCAGGCTGGCAGAAGACCAGCCCGAAAGATGACAATGATTTACTTACCAGAGGCGATACGATCACGGATGTGTTGCGCACGCTCTGTTGATGGTGGGTGAGAGTCAAACATGGACTGGGTGCGACCGCCATCCAGACTAGCCAGTTTTTCAAAGCTGCCAACCAGCCCCTGGGTGCTGATGCCACGTTTCTTCAACAGATCAAAGGAGAAATCATCTGCTTCGGACTCTTTATCACGGGAGTATTTAGCATTAATAGCGCCTTCTGCGATATCACCCAATTGTGAGCGGGAAAGCTGGGAAGCCACACCGCTGGTAGCTGAAATGGCATCGCGTGCGGCAACGATCGCATAAGAAGCTTTCATTTCAGCCAGCGAGTGACCCAACGCGACGTGGCCCAGTTCATGGCCCAGAACACCTTCAATTTCGTTGTCATTCATCATGTCCATCAGGCCACTGTAGACACGGACACAGCCGTTCGCCATCGCCCATGCGTTGACGTCGCTGGTCATATAAACCTTATAGTTGACCGGCGTGCCATTAATATTGTTACCCAATGCTTTGGCGATTTTTGCCAGACGTTTACCGTACTTGCTGGATTTACTTGCGACTTGATTGCCGCTGTCCATTTCGGCACAGCCCTGATTGGCAATCGCTTTTGCATCGGCATCGCTTAATGTTGCTGCTTTATAGGCATTTAAACCGGAGCTGATAGCCATATTGGTATCAATACCGTGGGTATTTTGCACCCTGTCAGTAATGCTGCAGAGGTCGCAATCGCCAGCAGTAATTTAGTATTCTTCATGTGAATCATCCGTTGATTAATCATATATAAACATTATGTATCAACAACTTACATTGACAAGCGACGCTACCATTAATCAAAATGACTCACAAGGTCCGAAAAAAAACGCCGACAATGTGCCGACGTTTTGATAAAGAAAGATTTGGCTATTTATTGCCCGTTGTTCATTCAGGCTGCCTGGCTAATCCGCGCCAACTGCTCGAAATAATCCGGAAATGTTTTGGCCGTACATTTGGGATCAAGAATCGTCACTGGTGTATCTGACAACGCCACCAGCGAGAAACACATCGCCATCCGGTGATCATTGTATGTCGCGATCTCGGCAAAGTTCAGTTTTTCCGGTGGAGTGATACGAATGTAATCGTGCCCCTCTTCTACTTCCGCACCGACTTTACGCAGTTCTGTTGCCATCGCAAACAGGCGATCGGTTTCTTTAACACGCCAGTTATAGATATTGCGCAGCGTGGTGGTGCCTTTTGCAAATAACGCCGCCGTGGCAATGGTCATCGCCGCATCGGGAATATGGTTCATATCCATATCAATAGCGTTCAGTTCACCACGCGTGCAGGAAATATAATCATCGCCCCAGCAAATGGTCGCGCCCATTTTTCCAGCACATCAGCAAAGCGAATATCACCCTGCATACTGTTACGTCCAATACCGGTCACTTTTACAGTGCCGCCTTTGATTGCTGCTGCTGCCAGAAAGTAAGAAGCCGAAGATGCATCGCCTTCGACCAAATAAGTACCCGGAGACTGATAAGACTGTCCGCCTTTTACGACAAATTGTTGATAGTGCTGATTTTCAATTTCAACACCAAACGTCTTCATCAGATTGAGTGTGATGTCGATATAAGGTTTAGAAACCAGATCGCCTTTAATACGAATCACCGTATCTTCCGGCGCAAGAGGCGCAGTCATTAACAGTGCGGTGAGGAATTGGCTGGAAACGGAGCCATCAACGTCAACGTTGCCGCCAGTAAAGCCGCCCTGTAAACGCAACGGCGGATAATTTTCTTGTTCCAGGTAAGTGATCTTCGCCCCGCCCAGGCGCAGCGCATCCACCAGATGACCAATCGGGCGTTCTTTCATACGCGGCTCACCGGTCAGCACAATATCATTGCTACCCAGACAAAGAGCTGCCGCCAGCGGACGCATTGCCGTTCCGGCGTTACCGAGGAACAACTCCAGGGCACCTTCTGCGTGTAATGGACCGCCGTTACCGATAATTTCGCAACGCGTACGATCGGCTGAAAGCGTATAGCTTACCCCTAACGCTGTTAATGCATTCAGCATATGGCGCACGTCATCGCTATCCAGCAGATTGGTTAATACTGTTTTGCCGTGTGCTAATGCCGCCAGCAATAAAGCGCGGTTAGAAACGCTCTTGGAACCGGGCAGATTAATAGTGCCATCGACACGAGCGATGGGTTGTAACGTCAGGGATTCCATGAACTCAACTCTCTACAACAGAAATAAAAACCCCACAGGCTGGCTGTGGGGATTAAGCAAAATTTCGGCATTAACCGTGACGGCGTTCGAACTCAACCATGAAGTCTGTCAGCGCTTTAACGCCTTCCAGCGGCATGGCGTTATAAATAGAAGCGCGCATTCCGCCGACCACACGGTGACCTTTCAGTGCATGAAGGCCAGCAGCAAAAGACTCTTCAAGGAACAATTTGTCAAGCGCACTGTCCGCCAACTGGAACGGCACGTTCATCCGCGAACGGTTAGCTTTCGCCACGTCATTGCGGTAGAAATCGCTGTTATCAATCACCCCATATAGCAGTTCTGCTTTTTGCTGATTGATTTTATCCATTTCAGCTACACCGCCGTTCGCTTTCAGCCATTTAAAGACCAGACCAGATAGATACCAGGCAAATGTCGGCGGCGTGTTAAACATGGAGCCGTTATCGTTGAAGATGGAATAATCCAGTATCGACGGACACGCGATATTCGCTTTGCCCAGCAAATCTTCACGAACGATGACGATTGTCAGGCCAGCCGGGCCGATATTTTTCTGCGCGCCAGCGTAAATCACGCCATAACGGCTGACGTCAATCGGACGGGAAAGAATGGTTGAAGAGAAGTCGGCGGCGACCACCACATCTTTGCCGAAGTCTGGCGTTTCGTCGATGGCGATACCGTCGATGGTTTCATTCGGGCAGTAATGCATATAAGCAGCATTATCAGAGAGTTGCCATTCACGCATTGGCTTAACCGCGCGCAGACCATCAACAGTCACTTTGGCGTCAAAGACATTAGGCGTGCAGTATTTTTTCGCTTCTTTAATGGCAGTTGCCGCCCAGTAACCGGCATCAACATAATCTGCGGTGGTTTTATCACCGAGAATATTCAGCGGTACCGCAGCAAACTGACCGCGACCACCGCCATGGCAGAATAATACCTTGTAGTTGGAGGGGACATTAAGAAGATCGCGAAAATCCTTCTCGGCTTCCTCTGCAACCTGAATGAACTCTTTGCCACGGTGACTCACTTCCATCACCGACGTACCAAGACCGTTCCAGTCGCGCAGTTCCTGTTGAGCCTGTTTAAGCACCTCTGCCGGTAGCATTGCCGGACCAGAACTAAAATTGAAGATTTGAGCCATTTCCCCTCACCACGTTGCGTTGCTATTAACCCGCGGTCAATCGATTGCGACCACAGGTAATACATTATTCCTGTGGCTATCGGTTTTATCATTCAGTGACACACATCGCAATGAGTAAAACCGTTGAGGGCAAAAATGTGGCTTGCATCACACAAAAGAATCTCTCGGATTATTAGCAAAAAGCCGATGTTTTTACTGTCAGGTCACCCGTTTTGCCCGACTTGCCTTCGTCCATTCTGGATTTGCACAGCGCGGACATAATTGTTTTTCCCCCGCTTTCATATGAATGATTTCACTACAACGAATACAGGCATAGTCCGCCGACTCCGGCACCACTTTGTAACGCTGCGTACAATCACTGGGTAAAATAAGTAAACCCGGTTTCACCTTGTCATCTTCAAAGAAATAGACACTGATTTGCCCGTTGGTTTCGAGAATCGCCAGACGTACCTGCCCCAGCTGCTCCACGCCACGCAATCGTAGCTCCATAAAGAACTCAAATTCCGTCATGTTGGAGTTATTGAGTTTCGACCAGGCCAGCTCGCCATCTTCAATAATAACAACCGGCTTACCTTCCAGTAGATCTTCCAGTTTTTCACTGTGCGCCATCAACCACATTACCAGGCGGTATAACAACGCCAGAGTGATAAAGACGATAAGTACCGGCACCATCGGCACATCATCATAAAACGCCACATCTCCCGCCGCTGAACCCAGCGTGAGAATGATTAACACTTCAAACAGCGACATCTGTCGCACACCGCGTCTTCCGGTCATTTTGAGGAACAAAAAAACCAGTACAAAGGTATAAAGACTACGTAGTGCAACTTCGCCAAGGAAATCAAAAGGCACTTTATCAAATGCCATACGGTGGAGATCGAACGCCTTCATTTTTATGCTCTTATCGTGGTTTATTCGCTAAAAGCATAGTCAACAGTTCATCGGCATAGCGGCGGTGATAGCGCCTTTGAGATAAAACCCGTATTATTGCGCGCTTTCCGTACGACTAAAGTGATTTTCATGACGCAAACATTTATCCCCGGCAAAGATGCCGCTCTGGAAGATTCCATCGCTCGCTTCCAGCAAAAAATTTCAGACCTCGGCTTTCAGATTGAAGAGGCCTCCTGGCTGAATCCTGTGCCTAACGTCTGGTCTGTACATATTCGCGACAAAGAGTGCGCACTGTGTTTTACCAACGGTAAAGGCGCAACCAAAAAAGCGGCGCTGGCTTCTGCACTTGGTGAATATTTCGAGCGTCTCTCAACCAACTACTTTTTTGCTGATTTCTGGCTGGGCGAAACCATCGCCAACGGTCCGTTCGTGCATTATCCCAACGAAAAATGGTTCCCACTGACCGAAAATGACGATGTGCCAGAAGGACTACTCGATGACCGTCTGCGCGCGTTTTATGATCCGGAGAATGAACTGACCGGCAGCATGCTGATTGACCTACAATCCGGTAACGAAGATCGTGGTATTTGCGGCCTGCCGTTTACGCGTCAGTCCGACAATCAGACCGTTTATATTCCGATGAATATCATTGGTAACCTGTACGTCTCCAACGGTATGTCCGCAGGTAATACCCGCAACGAAGCACGCGTTCAGGGATTGTCTGAAGTTTTCGAACGCTACGTGAAAAACCGCATTATTGCTGAAAGCATCAGCCTGCCAGAGATCCCGGCAGACGTGCTGGCGCGTTACCCAGCGGTGGTTGAAGCGATCGAAACACTGGAAGCAGAAGGTTTCCCGATCTTCGCATATGATGGTTCCCTTGGCGGCCAGTATCCGGTGATTTGCGTGGTACTGTTCAATCCTGCTAACGGTACCTGCTTTGCCTCTTTCGGTGCGCATCCTGATTTTGGCGTAGCACTGGAACGTACCGTGACCGAGCTGCTGCAAGGTCGTGGCCTGAAAGATTTGGATGTGTTTACTCCGCCAACCTTCGATGATGAAGAAGTCGCTGAACATACCAACCTCGAAACGCACTTTATCGATTCCAGCGGTTTAATCTCCTGGGACCTGTTCAAGCAGGATGCCGATTATCCGTTTGTGGACTGGAATTTCTCCGGCACCACGGAAGAAGAGTTTGCTACGCTGATGGCTATCTTCAACAAAGAAGATAAAGAAGTTTATATTGCCGATTACGAGCATCTGGGCGTTTATGCTTGCCGTATTATCGTGCCTGGCATGTCCGATATTTATCCGGCTGAAGATCTGTGGCTCGCGAATAACAGTATGGGCAGCCATTTACGTGAAACGATTCTTTCGCTACCAGGCAGCGAGTGGGAAAAAGAAGATTACCTGAACCTCATCGAGCAACTGGATGAAGAAGGTTTTGATGACTTTACCCGCGTGCGTGAGCTGTTGGGTCTGGCGACCGGGTCGGATAACGGTTGGTACACCCTGCGTATCGGTGAATTAAAAGCCATGCTGGCGCTGGCTGGTGGCGATCTGGAACAGGCTCTGGTCTGGACCGAATGGACGATGGAGTTTAACTCATCAGTATTTAGTCCGGAACGCGCCAACTATTATCGCTGCCTGCAAACGTTGTTATTACTGGCACAGGAAGAAGATCGCCAGCCGCTGCAATATCTGAATGCGTTTGTTCGCATGTACGGCGCAGATGCCGTGGAAGCCGCCAGTGCGGCAATGAGCGGCGAAGCGGCGTTTTACGGCCTGCAACCGGTAGATAGCGATCTGCACGCGTTTGCTGCACATCAGTCGTTGTTGAAGGCCTACGAAAAGCTGCAGCGCGCCAAAGCAGCATTCTGGGCAAAATAAAATCAAATAGCCTACGCAATGTAGGCTTAATGATTAGTCTGAGTTATATTACGGGGCGTTTTTCTAATGCCCCGCTTTACATATATTTGCATTAATAAAATAATTGTAATTATAAGGTTAAATATCGGTAATTTGTATTTAATAAATACGATCGATATTGTTACTTTATTCGCCTGATGCTCCCTTTTAATTAACTATTTTAGCGGAGGATGCGGAAAAAATTCAACTCATTTGTTAATTTTTAAAATTTATTTTTATTTGGATAATCAAATATTTACTCCGTATTTGCATAAAAACCATGCGAGTTACGGGCCTATAAGCCAGGCGAGATATGATCTATATCAATTTCTCATCTATAATGCTTTGTTAGTATCTCATCTCCGACTTAATAAAGAGAGAGTTAGTGTGAAAGCTGACAACCCTTTTGATCTTTTACTTCCTGCTGCAATGGCCAAAGTGGCCGAAGAGGCGGGTGTCTATAAAGCAACGAAACATCCGCTTAAGACTTTCTATCTGGCGATTACCGCCGGTGTTTTCATCTCAATCGCATTCGTCTTCTATATCACAGCAACCACTGGCACAGGCACAATGCCCTTCGGCATGGCAAAACTGGTTGGCGGCATTTGCTTCTCTCTGGGGCTGATTCTTTGTGTTGTCTGCGGAGCCGATCTCTTTACTTCCACCGTGTTGATTGTTGTTGCTAAGGCGAGTGGGCGCATCACCTGGGGTCAGTTGGCGAAAAACTGGCTAAATGTCTATTTTGGCAACCTGGTCGGCGCACTGCTGTTTGTACTTTTAATGTGGCTTTCCGGCGAGTATATGACCGCAAATGGTCAATGGGGACTAAACGTCCTACAAACCGCCGACCACAAAGTGCACCATACTTTTATTGAGGCCGTCTGTCTTGGTATCCTGGCAAACCTGATGGTATGTCTGGCAGTATGGATGAGTTATTCTGGCCGCAGCCTGATGGACAAAGCGTTCATTATGGTGCTGCCGGTCGCGATGTTTGTTGCCAGCGGTTTTGAGCACAGTATCGCAAACATGTTTATGATCCCGATGGGTATTGTAATCCGCGACTTCGCATCTCCGGAATTCTGGACCGCTGTCGGTTCTGCACCGGAAAATTTTTCTCACCTGACCGTGATGAACTTCATCACTGATAACCTGATCCCGGTTACGATCGGTAATATTATCGGCGGTGGTTTGTTGGTTGGGTTGACATACTGGGTCATTTACCTGCGTGAAAACGATCACCATTAATGGTTGTCGAAGTACGCAGTAAATAAAAAATCCACTTAAGAAGGTAGGTGTTACATGTCCGAGCTTAATGAAAAGTTAGCCACAGCCTGGGAAGGTTTTACCAAAGGTGACTGGCAGAATGAAGTAAACGTCCGTGACTTCATTCAGAAAAACTACACTCCGTACGAGGGTGACGAGTCCTTCCTAGCTGGCGCTACTGAAGCGACCACCACCCTGTGGGACAAAGTAATGGAAGGCGTTAAACTGGAAAACCGCACTCACGCGCCAGTTGACTTTGACACCGCTGTTGCTTCCACCATCACCTCTCACGACGCAGGCTACATCAACAAGCAGCTTGAGAAAATCGTTGGTCTGCAGACTGAAGCTCCGCTGAAACGTGCTCTTATCCCGTTCGGTGGTATCA
Organism: Shigella sp. FC1661; assembly: GCF_001712525.1. Lineage (NCBI taxonomy): Bacteria > Pseudomonadati > Pseudomonadota > Gammaproteobacteria > Enterobacterales > Enterobacteriaceae > Shigella > Shigella sp. FC1661. The sequence continues at coordinate 3,477 of NZ_MDGW01000595.1, read as the reverse complement.
AAATGATCGAAGGTTCCTGCAAAGCGTACAACCGCGAACTGGATCCGATGATCAAAAAAATCTTCACTGAATACCGTAAAACTCACAACCAGGGCGTGTTCGACGTTTACACTCCGGACATCCTGCGTTGCCGTAAATCTGGTGTTCTGACCGGTCTGCCAGATGCATATGGCCGTGGCCGTATCATCGGTGACTACCGTCGCGTTGCGCTGTACGGTATCGACTACCTGATGAAAGACAAACTGGCACAGTTCACTTCTCTGCAGGCTGATCTGGAAAACGGCGTAAACCTGGAACAGACTATCCGTCTGCGCGAAGAAATCGCTGAACAGCACCGCGCTCTGGGTCAGATGAAAGAAATGGCTGCGAAATACGGCTACGACATCTCTGGTCCGGCTACCAACGCTCAGGAAGCTATCCAGTGGACTTACTTCGGCTACCTGGCTGCTGTTAAGTCTCAGAACGGTGCTGCAATGTCCTTCGGTCGTACCTCCACCTTCCTGGATGTGTACATCGAACGTGACCTGAAAGCTGGCAAGATCACCGAACAAGAAGCGCAGGAAATGGTTGACCACCTGGTCATGAAACTGCGTATGGTTCGCTTCCTGCGTACTCCGGAATACGATGAACTGTTCTCTGGCGACCCGATCTGGGCAACCGAATCTATCGGTGGTATGGGCCTCGACGGTCGTACCCTGGTTACCAAAAACAGCTTCCGTTTCCTGAACACCCTGTACACCATGGGTCCGTCTCCGGAACCGAACATGACCATTCTGTGGTCTGAAAAACTGCCGCTGAACTTCAAGAAATTCGCCGCTAAAGTGTCCATCGACACCTCTTCTCTGCAGTATGAGAACGATGACCTGATGCGTCCGGACTTCAACAACGATGACTATGCTATCGCTTGCTGCGTAAGCCCGATGATCGTTGGTAAACAAATGCAGTTCTTCGGTGCGCGTGCAAACCTGGCGAAAACCATGCTGTACGCAATCAACGGCGGCGTTGACGAAAAACTGAAAATGCAGGTTGGTCCGAAGTCTGAACCGATCAAAGGCGATCTCCTGAACTACGATGAAGTGATGGAGCGCATGGATCACTTCATGGACTGGCTGGCTAAACAGTACATCACTGCACTGAACATCATCCACTACATGCACGACAAGTACAGCTACGAAGCCTCTCTGATGGCGCTGCACGACCGTGACGTTATCCGCACCATGGCGTGTGGTATCGCTGGTCTGTCCGTTGCTGCTGACTCCCTGTCTGCAATCAAATATGCGAAAGTTAAACCGATTCGTGACGAAGACGGTCTGGCTATCGACTTCGAAATCGAAGGCGAATACCCGCAGTTTGGTAACAATGATCCGCGTGTAGATGACCTGGCTGTTGACCTGGTAGAACGTTTCATGAAGAAAATTCAGAAACTGCACACCTACCGTGACGCTATCCCGACTCAGTCTGTTCTGACCATCACTTCTAACGTTGTGTATGGTAAGAAAACTGGTAACACCCCAGACGGTCGTCGTGCTGGCGCGCCGTTCGGACCGGGTGCTAACCCGATGCACGGTCGTGACCAGAAAGGTGCTGTAGCGTCTCTGACTTCCGTTGCTAAACTGCCGTTTGCTTACGCTAAAGATGGTATCTCCTACACCTTCTCTATCGTTCCGAACGCACTGGGTAAAGACGACGAAGTTCGTAAGACCAACCTGGCTGGTCTGATGGATGGTTACTTCCACCACGAAGCATCCATCGAAGGTGGTCAGCACCTGAACGTTAACGTGATGAACCGTGAAATGCTGCTCGACGCGATGGAAAACCCGGAAAAATATCCGCAGCTGACCATCCGTGTATCTGGCTACGCAGTACGTTTCAACTCGCTGACTAAAGAACAGCAGCAGGACGTTATTACTCGTACCTTCACTCAATCTATGTAATTAGATTTGACTGAAATCGTACAGTAAAAAGCGTACAATAAAGGCTCCACGAAAGTGGGGCCTTTTTTAGCACGAGAGCCTTTTTTGTCAGCTATCTATACTTTAAGGTGACTGCCAAAACAGACTCGACGTAGCCTTCGAGCTGCGCACCAACACGGCCTCAGATGGGCCACATCTGGAGAAACACCGCAATGTCAGTTATTGGTCGCATTCACTCCTTTGAATCCTGTGGAACCGTAGACGGCCCGGGTATTCGCTTTATCACCTTTTTCCAGGGCTGCCTGATGCGCTGCCTGTATTGTCATAACCGCGACACCTGGGACACGCATGGCGGTAAAGAAGTTACCGTTGAAGATTTGATGAAGGAAGTGGTGACCTATCGCCACTTTATGAACGCTTCCGGCGGCGGCGTTACCGCATCCGGCGGTGAAGCAATCCTGCAAGCTGAGTTTGTTCGTGACTGGTTCCGCGCCTGCAAAAAAGAAGGCATTCATACCTGTCTGGACACCAACGGTTTTGTTCGTCGTTACGATCCGGTGATTGATGAACTGCTGGAAGTAACCGACCTGGTAATGCTCGATCTCAAACAGATGAACGACGAGATCCACCAAAATCTGGTTGGAGTTTCCAACCACCGCACGCTGGAGTTCGCCAAATATCTGGCGAACAAAAATGTGAAGGTGTGGATCCGCTACGTTGTTGTCCCAGGCTGGTCTGACGATGACGATTCAGCGCATCGCCTCGGTGAATTTACCCGTGATATGGGCAACGTTGAGAAAATCGAACTCCTCCCCTACCACGAGCTGGGCAAACACAAATGGGTGGCAATGGGTGAAGAGTACAAACTCGACGGTGTTAAACCACCTAAGAAAGAGACCATGGAACGCGTGAAAGGCATTCTTGAGCAGTACGGTCATAAGGTAATGTTCTAATTTCCCCGTAAAGCGGCAACTTTATTGAGTTGCCGCTTTTTTATTCCGCGCTTCATTCTGCTACAGTGTTTTTAACACATTTTATAGTGCATCTACCATATCCCGTACCTGAGATAATAACGACTGATAATAGCTCGCATGAAGTTCTTCCCCATCGAATACCACTGTATTACACAAGAAAGTGACATCGGCATCTTCAATACCAAGATAACTGCACATATTTTTCAAATAATCGCTTATATTTTTTTCCCAGCCCATCTGGACAAATGAGGTAATGACTCCAACTTATTGATAGTGTTTTATGTTCAGATAATGCCCGATGACTTTGTCATGCAGCTCCACCGATTTTGAGAACGACAGCGACTTCCGTCCCAGCCGTGCCAGGTGCTGCCTCAGATTCAGGTTATGCCGCTCAATTCGCTGCGTATATCGCTTGCTGATTACGTGCAGCTTTCCCTTCAGGCGGGATTCATACAGTGGCCAGCCATCCGTCATCCATATCACCACGTCAAAGGGTGACAGCAAGCTCATAAGACGCCCCAGCGTCGCCATAGTGCGTTCACCGAATACGTGCGCAACAACCGTCTTCCGGAGCCTGTCATACGCGTAAA
>NZ_MDGW01000594.1:0-16436 GCF_001712525.1 Shigella sp. FC1661 | reverse complement strand
TTTTTAAGTGACGTAAAATCGTGTTGAGGCTAACGCCCATAATGCGTGCAGTTGCCCGGCATCCAACGCCATTCATGGCCATATCAATAATTTTCTGGTGCGTACCGGGTTGAGAAGCGGTGTAAGTGAACTGCAGTTGCCATGTTTTACGGCAGTGAGAGCAGAGATAGCGCTGATGTCCGGCAGTGCTTTTGCCGTTACGCACCACCCCGTCAGTAGCTGAACAGGAGGGACAGCTGATAGAAACAGAAGCCACTGGAGCACCTCAAAAACACCATCATACACTAAATCAGTAAGTTGGCAGCATCACCATAATCTTATGTCTAATTGGAACGGAACGCTTTTGCTCACCATAATCAACTATTTCAATAGGTTAATCAATGGGCTGAGTTACGGAGCAAGGCGTGGCACCGCATTTCTGCAAGTGATAAAGAAAATATACAAACGCGAAGGAGATGTAAAGCATTAGCAGGTATTATGAGTAATGACCCAGTGTAAATTGGGCCATTGATGTATGGAATTAAGCGGTAATATATTCGAAGTCCGGATTGTTTAGTAGCGCTAAAATATTTTCCAGTAAACGTGGAGCAATATTATTAGTCGTCGCTTCGGGTTTCCATTGTGATATTTTAGCCATTTCCATTCCGGCATACCCACAAGGATTAATACGTAAAAATGGTGAAAGATCCATATTGACGTTTAATGCCAGACCGTGGAATGAACAACCGCGTCGAATTCGTAAACCCAGTGAGCAAATTTTCTTTTCCCCGACATAGACACCAGGCGCGTCAGCCCGAGGATGCGCTTCTATACCCAGTTCAGCCAGGGTATTCACCACTGTTTGCTCAAGCAAGGTCACCAGTTCACGCACACCGAGTTTACGGCGTTTCAGGTTAAGCAACACATACATCACCTGTTGTCCCGGCCCGTGATAAGTCACCTGCCCACCGCGATCGCTCTGGATCACCGGAATATCACCCGGCATTAAAATGTGCTCCGCTTTTCCTGCCTGACCTTGGGTGAATACCGGATAGTGCTCGACCAGCCAGATTTCATCAAGGGTACTATCATCGCGGGTATCGGTGAATTCATGCATAGCCTGGGAGATTGGCTCGTAAGGCTGAAGACCGAGCTGGCGGACAAGAATTTTATCCTGATACAAAACGGCATCTCCGTGGAGAATGAGTAAAAGTGGGGGAAAAGTATATCACAGCGAGGAGAGGGGAGTTACCCGACCAGGAGCCGGGTAACGGAGAAGCGAGTTACAGAACCATGCGGACAATATCGATTTTGCCCAGTTCTTCATACAGTGTTTCAACCTGCTCGATATGAGTGGCGTTGATAGTGATAGATACCGAGTGGTAGTTGCCTTTGCTGCTTGGTTTTACCGTTGGGGTGTAGTCACCTGGCGCATGGCGCTGTACCACTTCAACCACCTGATCAACCAGCTCAGGTAACGCCTGCCCCATAACTTTGTAAGTAAAAGGAGTAGGGAATTCAAGCAGTTCGTTAAGTTTGGTTTTCATGTCAGCTCCGGCGTAACGTAATTAAATAGCAACTCCCGCCAGAAGGCGGGAGTTTTTTTACTGATGCTTAGTATATGGGGACGGAAATTACACTTTCAAGTGTTCAATTTTTAACCAAACCAGTGATGGAACATTAATTTAATGTAATCAATGATTTTGCCGAAGAAGTTACCTTCCGGGATTTCTTGCAACACAACCAGCGGGCGTTGCTCGATCGTTTTGCCATCAAGCTGGAAGTTGATAGTTCCGACGACCTGATTCTTTTGCAGCGGCGCATGCAATTCACTGCTGTTCAGCACATAGCTGGCTTTCAGATCTTTCATGCGACCACGCGGAATGGTCAGGTACATGTCTTTATCAACCCCTAACGAAGCGCGATCAGAATCACCAAACCAAACCGGTTCAGAGGCGAACTCTTTACCTACTTTCAGTGGGTTAACGGTTTCGAAGAAACGGAAGCCCCAGGTCAGCAGTTTTTTACTTTCGGCTTCACGGCCTTTAAAAGTACGTCCGCCCATCACCGCAGAGATCAAGCGCATCTGGCCTTCAGTCGCAGAAGCAACAAGGTTGTAACCTGCTTTGTCAGTGTGTCCGGTTTTGATGCCGTCGACATTCAGGCTGTTATCCCATAACAGGCCGTTACGGTTCAGCTGGCGAATACCGTTAAACGTAAATTCTTTTTCTTTATAGATCGAGTATTCATTCGGTACGTCACGGATCAACGCCTGGCCGATCAGCGCCATATCGCGCGCGGAGCTGTACTGACCATCAGCATCCAGACCATGTACCGTCTGGAAGTGGGTGTTTTTCAGGCCCAGGGCGTTAACGTAGCTGTTCATCAAGCCAACAAAAGCGTCCTGGCTACCAGCGGCAAAATCAGCCATGGCGACACAAGCATCGTTACCCGATTGCAGGTTAATACCGCGGATCAGCTGAGAAACCGGAACCTGCATGCCCGGTTTGAGGAACATCAGCGAAGAACCTTTAAACACCGGGTTACCGGTGGCCCATGCGTCGTTGCCGATAGTGACTAAATCAGTTTCTTTAAATTTACCGGCTTTCATTGTTTGGCCGATAACGTAACTGGTCATCATTTTGGTCAGGCTGGCAGGATCGCGGCGGACATCTGCGTTCTGTTCGGCGAGCACTTTGCCGGAGTTATAGTCAATCAGGATGTAGGACTCCGCATCGATCTGCGGTACACTCGGGATCATAGTTTTGATATTCAGGTCATCGGCATGTGCAGCAGAGATAAAGGCTGTGCAAAGAGCCGTGGTGAGCGCCAGGCGCTTCATGATACGAGCGGAAAAAATGGTATTCATGGTCTGAACTACGACATCCGTGATGGAATTAAAAAAAGTGCCCTACTATAGCAAATGCACTACCGGCAGGCATCTGACTTTCCGCGTGACTTTGTTAACGTCATTTACAGAAATTGACACATCAGATGCCTGCTTTACGCTACTGCGCGGTGGTAATAAATGACTGTAATTGGGCTTCGGTTTGCAAACGTTGCTGCAAGGTACTGGCTTCGGCTTTGCTGGCGAAGGGGCCAAGCTGGATCCGCCAGACCGCGCCATTTTGAGTTACGCGACCGGGGACGCCGAACTTCTGTCCCAGTTGCTGTTGGTACTGTTGCGCACGAGCCTGATCGCTAACGGCCCCGACTTGCACCATAAAGTTGCCGCTGGCGCTTTGCGAGGCGGCTTGCGGTGTCACCATTGCAGGCGAGGTTGCAGGCGTTGTCGACGGAGCTGTAACAACGGGCTGTGGCGCAGGCGTCGGTTCGCTGCCTTCCAGTACACCAGGCGCTAAGGTCGTTGGTGCGCCGAGGAAACCGCTACTGGTTACCGGCGCGCCGGTCGGATCTTCGCTTTTTAGCGTCGAATTACTGACCGGAAGAATGTCACCCTGCGGGCCAGACACTGAACTTGTTCCCGCGCCACCGCTTAAATCGGGAGGTGCAGGCAGGGCGTAAGTCTGTTTGGCGACTGTGGTACAAGCCATACCAGGACCAGAAAGCGAACCATCCTGGGCGACAATAATCGGATCGATACGAACTTTGGTGTTGTTTGACGTGTTAAGACGGTCAGCTGCCGCGCGAGAAAGCGAAATAACGCGGTCGTTGCCGTAAGGGCCGCGATCATTAATGCGCACCACGATCATTCGCCCGTTAGCCAGGTTAGTGATTCTGGCGTAGCTGGGGAGCGGAAGCGTTGGATGGGCCGCCGTCAGCTGTGTCGGATCGAAAGCTTCGCCAGAGGCCGTCAGGTTACTGCCTGGTTCGGCATCATAGATTGCCGCCAGTCCCGCCTGGCTAAATCGAGACGGATCCTGCACGATTTTGTAGCTTTTACCGTCGCGCTGGTAATCCTGATTTGCCGTCGCGTTCAGTGGTTCGAAACGCGGGTCCGCCCCGCTAATTTCAACTATGGGGCCGTTACATACCGCAGGCTGCGGTACACTTACCGTCTGTTGCTGACCATCATCGCTTGTACATGCCGCGAGCATTCCTGCCGCGATGCAGATCCCGAGCCACTGCTTACGCATTGCGCACCTCTTACACGCTTTTCGACAACATTTTCCTGTGGGTGTGGATTGACATTACAATCCCGAACCCAGCCATCAGCACAATTAGCGCTGATCCTCCATAACTGACCAGTGGGAGCGGAACCCCTACAACCGGCAGAATACCGCTTACCATACCAATATTTACGAAGACATAAACGAATAATATCAGCATTAAGCCGCCAGCCATGACGCGACCAAAGGTGGTTTGCGCTCTGGCGGCTATCCACAGCCCGCGCATGATCAGCAGAATGTAGAGAGCGAGCAGAATCAAAATGCCCACTAATCCCAGCTCTTCCGCCAGTACCGCGAAGATAAAGTCGGTATGGCGTTCGGGTAGAAATTCAAGTTGTGACTGAGTGCCATGCAGCCAGCCTTTGCCGCGTAATCCGCCGGAGCCAATAGCAATTTTAGACTGAATAATGTGATAGCCCGCGCCGAGTGGGTCTGATTCCGGGTCCAGGAGCATCATTACGCGCTGGCGCTGGTAATCATGCATCAGGAAGAACCACAGAATAGGAATGAACGCCGCCACCAGCACTACTGCGACGCCAATCAGACGCCAGCTAAGGCCAGAGAGGAACAGTACAAACAGACCGGAAAGCGCAACGAGGATTGATGTTCCCAGGTCAGGCTGTGCAGCCACCAGCAGCGTGGGCATAAATATCAGCACCAGCGCGATGCCTGTGTTCTTCAACGACGGTGGGCAAACATCGCGGTTGATAAAGCGCGCAACCATCAGTGGTACGGCTATTTTGGCAATTTCCGACGGCTGAAAACGAACAATACCGAGGTCCAGCCAGCGTTGAGCACCTTTAGAGATGGCACCGAAAGCATCTACCGCCACCAGCAAAATAATACAGATGATATAGAGATAGGGGGCCCAGCCTTCATAAACGCGTGGAGGAATTTGCGCCATCACCACCATGATGACCAGACCCATTGCGATTTGGCCGATTTTACGCTCCATCATGCCAATATCCTGACCGCTGGCGCTCCAGATAACCAGGGCGCTGTAAACCAGCAATGCCAGTAAGATCAGCAGCATTGTGGGATCGAGATGGACTTTATCCCAGAATGTTTTTTTATTCGGATTATCCGTCATGATTAATGGTCCTCCGCTGCGGCAACCGCTGGATTTTCCGCAGGCAGATCGGTGTTGTTATCACCCAGCATAATGTGGTCGAGGATCTGACGCATCAGCGTACCAACCGCCGGACCCGCGCCGCCGTTCTCCAGAATAATGGCGACAGCCACTTGCGGATTGTTGTATGGCGCAAAGGCGGTCATCAGTTTGTGGTCACGTAAACGCTCGGCAATTTTGTGCGCATTATAGGTTTCGTTCGCTTTCAGACCGAAGACCTGAGCGGTACCAGATTTCGCCGCAATTTTGTACGGTGCGCTGGCAAAGTATTTATGCGCCGTACCGTTAGGGCGGTTAGCAACACCGTACATACCGTCTTTCGCCAGCTCCCAGTAACCGGAATGAATATCGCCGACGGGCGGTTCATGCGGTTGTACCCATGGCACCTGTTTGCCGTCTTCGGCGGTGCTCATCAGCAAATGCGGAACCTTCACGATACCGTCATTAATCAGGATCATCAGTGCCTTACTCATCTGGATTGGGGTCGCTGTCCAGTAACCCTGACCGATACCAACCGGAATGGTGTCACCCTGATACCACGGTTTTTTAAAGCGTTTCTGTTTCCATTCGCGGGTAGGCATGTTGCCGGAACGTTCTTCCGCCAGGTCGATACCGGTGTAATGACCATAACCGAATTTACCCATCCATTCGGAGAGGCGATCGATCCCCATATCGTAGGCCACCTGATAGAAGAAGGTATCCGCAGATTCTTCCAGCGATCTTGTGACATTCAGACGCCCGTGGCCCCATTTTTTCCAGTCACGATAACGTTTTTCCGAACCTGGCAGTTGCCACCAGCCTGGGTCAAACAGCGTCGTATTGCGCGTGATCACCCCGGCGCTCAATGCCGAAACCGCCACATAGGGTTTAACTGTAGACGCGGGAGGATAAACCCCCTGTGTGGCGCGGTTCACCAGCGGTGTATTCGGGTCGTTCAACAAGGCGGAATAATCTTTGCTGGAGATACCGTCAACAAACAAGTTTGGGTCATAACTAGGCGTGGAAACCAGCGCCAGCACCCCACCTGTACGCGGATCGGTGACTACCACAGCTGCGCGGCTACCCGCCAGCAGCGTTTCAATATATTGCTGGAGTTTGAGATCCAGCGTCAGGTAAATATCGTGTCCGGCTTGCGGTGGTACTTCTTTTAACTGGCGGATAACACGCCCACGGTTGTTAACTTCAACCTCTTCATAACCGGTCTGACCGTGCAGCACGTCTTCATAGTAACGCTCAATGCCCAGCTTACCGATATCATGCGTTGCCGCATAGTTGGCCAGTTTGCCGTCATTATTCAGGCGTTCGACGTCTTTATCGTTGATTTTCGACACATAGCCGATGACGTGGGTCAACGCCGAACCGTAAGGATAGTAACGACGTTTATAGCCTTTAACTTCAACCCCCGGAAAACGGTACTGATTGACGGCAAAGCGAGCTACTTGTACTTCGGTCAGGTTAGTTTTCACGGGAATAGAGGTGAAACGGTGTGAACGTGCGCGCTCTTTTCGGAATGCAGCAATATCGTCATCGGTCAGATCAACCACGCTGCGCAAAGCGTCCAGCGTTTGCTGCACGTTATCGACTTTCTCTGGCATCATTTCTATCTGGTAGATAGTGCGGTTGAGGGCCAGAGGGATACCATTACGGTCGTAAATAATGCCGCGGCTGGGCGCGATAGGCACCAGCTTAATGCGGTTTTCATTAGAGCGGGTCTGGTAGTCGGTAAAGCGAACAATTTGCAGATTATACAGGTTGGCGATAAGCACGCCGGTCAGCAGCAAAATCCCCAAAAAGGCGACCAGCGCCCGGCGCACAAACAGCGCGGACTCTGCCGTATAGTCGCGAAAAGAGTTCTGTAGTTTCATCCGCTGCGTTTTCTACTCAAAGCTCCCTTATCACTCACGGTGATAAGGATGGTTGGTGGTGATGCTCCACGCCCGGTACAGACTCTCTGCGACCAGCACGCGAACCAGCGGATGGGGGAGGGTAAGCGCCGACAGCGACCAGCTCTGCTCCGCCGCCGCTTTACAGGCAGGCGACAACCCTTCAGGCCCGCCAATCAGTAGACTGACGTCGCGACCATCCAGCTTCCAGCGTTCCAGCTCAGCGGCTAACTGCGGCGTATCCCAGGGCTTGCCTGGAATATCGAGGGTGACAATGCGGTTTTTGCCTGCGGCCGCCAACATCTGCTCACCCTCTTTGTCGAGTATGCGCTTGATGTCCGCATTCTTGCCGCGTTTTCCGGCCGGAATTTCAATCAGCTCGAAGGGCATATCTTTCGGAAAACGACGCAGGTACTCGGTAAAACCGGTTTGTACCCAGTCCGGCATTTTCGTTCCCACGGCGACAAGTTGCAGCTTCACGCATTAACTCCAGAGTTTTTCCAGTTCATACAGGCGACGGCTCTCTTCCTGCATGACATGGACAATCACATCGCCCAAATCCACGACAATCCAGTCGGCGCTGTTTTCACCTTCTACGCCGAGCGGTAACAGGCCCGCTGCGCGAGACTCCTGCACAACGTGGTCAGCAATGGACATAACATGACGGCTGGACGTACCCGTACAGATGATCATGCAGTCGGTGATGCTGGATTTGCCTTGAACGTCTAAGGCGATGATGTCCTGACCTTTGAGGTCATCAATTTTGTCGATAACAAAATCCTGGAGTGCTTTACCCTGCAAGTTTTCCCCCTGGGTGAATCAAATAGATAAAAATGGTCTGTCAGTATACCTGAACCAGAGGCGATTTCGGGACAATTGTCGCCGAATCGGCTTTCGAAAGTGGGCTATCATCCCACCCCGCGCCGCAGATTGCATCGCCATTTTTGTAAAACAATTTCTACAAAGTCGTGTCTGGCGAAAAAAGTCTGGCTGCGGAGAATATCAGCCTGCCCGGGTCTGTCAATGGTCGTTGCGGCTTACCCGTAAAAAAACAGAAAAGTCATGCATTATCGACCCCGATGGCACGGCTATTGAGGACGCGTAGCGTCGCGAATTTTTGGTTGATATCAATGGCGCTCCAACACCCCTAGTCAACGCGAAAATGCCACATAGCCTCGGCAGGCATGCCAATTAAACGGGCGATTAACAGACTCAGTACACCCTGATGGCTGACGACTAAAATATTCTGATAGTGCTGAAATTCACTAAGCCTTGCGATAAAGCGTTCCACACGTTGCGAAAATGCCTGAAATCCTTCACCGTTCGTGGGGATTGCATGCTGCCAGTCATTGCACCACGCGCTATAGTTTTCGGCATCTTCTTGCATGAGGTCGCGATGATGTCGCATCTCCCAGTCGCCAAAAAACATTTCGTTGAGTTCAGGGATGATTTGCACGGGGAGCTGGCGGTCACTGAGAACCAGTCGCGCGGTATGCTGTGCCCGTTCCAGTTCACTGCATAAAACCAGATCAAAGGAAACACCATGTAGCAGCGTATGCAGATTTTGCGCTTGCTCAATACCGCGCGCGGTCAGGGGGGGGGCGCATGACCGCTGTAAAGACCATCGATATTCGCTTGCGTTTCACCATGACGAATTAACCACAGTCGCATCATGCCCTCCGTAACGACAGGTATCAGCGATACAAGCCTTGTTGGTTAATGTAAGTCAGTACCGGTTCCGGCAATAAATCCTCACACGATTCACCGTTTTGCAAACGTTCGCGGATGATGGTCGCCGAGATGTTAAACCACGGCGTTTCAGCCAGATAAATTTTACCGGCAGGCTGAAGGTGAAGATCTTCCTGGTTATGTGTCAAATGATCTTCCAGCCATTGCTGGTATTGCGGTTGCGCCATTTCAAGTGGGTAACCTGGACGCCGACAGACGATCAAATGTGCATTGTCGAGTATCGTTTCGTATTCGTACCAGGTCGGAAAGGTCAGCAGTGAATCCTGACCAATAATAAACGCCAGCGGCACGTCCGGTCCTTGTTCCTGCCGCCACTCTTTCAGTGTTTGCGCAGTGTAAGAGGGGGCATTGCGCTTTAGCTCGCGTTCATCAAGAGTAAATAATGGCTTGTCGGCAATCGCCAGTTCAAGCATGTGTTTACGCTGCACGCTGTTCGCTTCCGGCTGGGGACGATGCGGAGGAACATTATTAGGGATGATTGTGACCCGCGTCAGACCAATCAAATTCGCCAGCGTTTCCACGGGGTTTAGATGACCATAGTGCACCGGATCAAAGGTGCCGCCAAACAGAGCCTGTAAAGATTTCATATCAACCGTCGATAAATACGTCCGCCAGGGGTTTATGGCACAACAGAAGAGATAACCCTTCCAGCTCTGCCCACACTAACTGACCGTAATCTTGTTTGAGGGTGAGTTCCGTTCGTGTCAGGAGTTGCACGGCCTGACGTAACTGCATCTGACTTAAGCGATTTAACGCCTCGCCCATCATGCCCCGGCGGTTCTGCCATACCCGATGCTTATCAAACAACGCACGCAGTGGCGTATGGGCAGACTGGCGTTTCAGGTTAACCAGTAACAACAGTTCACGTTGTAATGTGCGCAACAAAATAACCGGTTCGCTGCCTTCCAGACGCAGTTGCTGAAGAATATGCAATGTGCGCTTACTTTTTCCCATCAACAAAGCATCAACCCAATGAAAAGGGGTGAAATGCGCGGCATCATTCACCGCCTGTTCAACGCGCGGTAATGTCAATTTGCCGTCTGGCCAGAGCAGCGATAAACGCTCCAGTGCCTGAGCCAGCGCCAGCAGGTTACCTTCATAACAGTAGCAGAGCACCTGATTTGCCGCGTCATCCAGTTCTAAGTTGAGCTGTTTTGCGCGCGCAGCAACCCAGCGGGGAAGCTGAGCCTGCTCCGGTGTCTGACAGGTCACCTGCACGCTGCGATTCGCAAGCGCAGTAAACCAGGCGGCATTTTCTTGCGCTTTGCTTAATTTATTACCGCGGACGATCAACAGCAGGTCGTCATGCAGAAGTCCGGTGAGTGTGAGAAGTTGTTCATTGATCGCCGCATTCGGTCCGTTTTCTGGTAACAACAGCAATAGCGTTTGTCGACTGGCAAACAGACTCATAGCCTGGCATAACGAAAAGATCGCATTCCAGTCAGTGTTGGGATCAATGGAAAAAGTGTGGTGTTCTTCGAATCCTTGTGCCGCAGCTACCTGACGAACAGCGTCCTGGCTTTCCTGCAATAACAGAGGATCGTTACCAAGTAAAAGATACGCCGCGCGCAGCCCTTCATTGAGCTGCGCGCGGAGTTGTTCCGGGTACAACCGAATCATCAGTTACCCAGCGTGGTGGAGACGCGTGCAGGCGTTGCCGGAGTATCCGTTGTGGTCGACGTCTGTTCTTCGTCGGAACGAATATCCGCAGCACGGATGCTTGGCAGCTTACGAATCAGCTGTTCGGCAGCACGGTCGTACATCTCTTTTACGATCATGTCTTGTTCGTTATCTTTCGCTAACGCCATTTGCGGGTTATCAAAGAACGAACGGAAGACTTTGGCGCTAATCGGGTAGATATCACGGCCGGGGATCAACACGGTCGCATTCACCGTCATGATCATCTGATACTCTGCTGTTTGACCGTTACGGAATACCGATGCGGTATCTTTCGCGATGCTCACTTTACCCAAACGCAGGGATGGAACGTCCTTACGCGTGGTTTCTTTATCAAGCAACTCGACACCATTCAGACGTAACTGGTTACGCACCGCACGGCTTAATGGCCCGTTCGGATCGCCTGAGTCCAGGATCATGACCTTCATAGTGGAAGGAACCTGCGTGGTATCACGCAGATGCCAGCCACACCCGGCGGTGATTAACACCGCCAGAGATAACAACAATGTTGCCAGATATCGCACGCTTCCTCCCGCGCTTAGCCAACGACCAGATTGAGGAGTTTACCTGGTACGTAAATCACTTTACGCACGGTAACGCCATCAAGATATTTTGCTACCAGATGTTCCTGGCCAGCACGTTCGCGAACCTGTTCTTCCGTTGCGTCCACCGGAACGGTGATTTTGGCACGGACTTTACCGTTAACCTGCACCACGACCAGCGTGGAGTCTTCCACCATCGCTTTTTCGTCAGCAACCGGCCACGGCGCGTTGTCGATATCGCCTTCGCCTTTCAGTTCCTGCCACAGCGTGAAGCAGATGTGCGGGGTGAACGGGTTAAGCATACGGACAACGGCCAGCAGCGCTTCCTGCATCAGAGCGCGATCCTGCTCGCCATCGGTTGGTGCTTTCGCCAGTTTGTTCATCAGCTCCATAATCGCCGCAATTGCGGTGTTGAAGGTCTGACGACGGCCGATATCATCGGTCACTTTAGCGATCGTTTTATGCACATCGCGACGCAGCGCTTTCTGATCTTCAGTCAGCGCATCAACGTTCAGTGCCGCAACATCACCTTTTGCTGTGTGCTCGTAAACCAGTTTCCAGACACGTTTCAGGAAGCGGTTAGCCCCTTCCACACCGGATTCCTGCCATTCTAGAGTCATATCAGCCGGAGAAGCAAACATCATAAACAGACGAACGGTGTCCGCGCCGTAACGTTCAACCATCACCTGTGGGTCGATACCGTTGTTCTTCGACTTGGACATTTTGCTCATGCCGGTATAAACCAGTTCATGGCCTGCCGCATCTTTCGCTTTCACGATACGGCCTTTCTCGTCACGTTCAACGATAGCATCAACCGGGGAAACCCAGTTACGTTCGCCGTTTTCGCCAACATAGTAGAAGGCATCTGCCAGCACCATACCCTGACACAGCAACTGTTTCGCTGGTTCGTCAGAGTTCACCATGCCTGCATCACGCATCAGTTTGTGGAAGAAGCGGAAGTAGAGCAGGTGCATAATGGCGTGTTCGATACCACCAATGTAGATATCCACCGGCAGCCAGTAGTTAGCCGCTTCGGAATCCAGCATACCTTCTTTGTACTCTGGGCAAGTGTAGCGCGCATAGTACCAGGAGGACTCCATAAAGGTGTCGAAAGTGTCGGTTTCACGCAGCGCTGGCATACCGTTAACGGTAGTTTTTGCCCACTCCGGATCTGCTTTAATCGGGCTGGTAATGCCGTCCATCACCACATCTTCCGGCAGGATCACCGGCAGCTGGTCGTCCGGGGTCGGCATTACGGTACCGTCTTCCAGCGTCACCATCGGAATCGGCGCGCCCCAGTAACGCTGACGAGAAACACCCCAGTCGCGCAGGCGGTAGTTCACTTTACGCTCGCCAACGCCCATCGCAGTCAGTTTATCGGCGATGGCGTTGAAGGCCGCTTCATGGTCAAGACCGTTGAATTCGCCAGAGTTGAACAGCACGCCTTTTTCAGTCAGGGCTTGCTGAGAAAGATCTGGCTCAGAGCCGTCAGCAGCCAGGATAACTGGTTTGATGTTCAGGCCGTATTTAGAGGCAAACTCGTAGTCGCGCTGGTCGTGACCCGGAACCGCCATAACTGCGCCCGTGCCGTACTCCATCAATACGAAGTTTGCTGCCCAAACGGGAATTTCTTCGCCCGTTAATGGGTGAACAGCTTTAAAGCCAGTATCGACGCCTTTTTTCTCCATCGTCGCCATTTCAGCTTCGGCAACTTTGGTGTTACGGCATTCGTCAATAAAGGCCGCCAGTTCAGGATTATTTTCCGCCGCTTTCTGCGCCAGCGGATGACCCGCAGCTACCGCCAAGTAGGTACAACCCATAAAGGTGTCCGGGCGGGTAGTGTAAACGGTCAGCGTGTTGTCATAGTCGTTAACGTTGAAGGTGATCTCCACTCCTTCGGAACGACCGATCCAGTTACGCTGCATGCTTTTAACGGTGTCTGGCCAGTGATCCAGTTTATCCAGATCGTTGAGCAGCTCGTCAGCGTAAGCAGTGATTTTGATAAACCACTGCGGGATCTCTTTACGTTCAACTTTGGTATCGCAGCGCCAGCAGCAGCCGTCGATAACTTGTTCGTTCGCCAGTACGGTCTGGTCGTTCGGGCACCAGTTGACCGCAGAAGTCTTCTTATATACCAGGCCTTTTTTATACAGCTCGGTGAAGAATTTCTGTTCCCAACGGTAGTATTCCGGCGTACAGGTTGCCAGCTCGCGGCTCCAGTCATAACCAAAGCCCAGCATTTTGAGCTGGTTTTTCATATACGCGATGTTGTCGTACGTCCACGGTGCCGGAGCGGTGTTGTTTTTCACCGCCGCGCCTTCCGCAGGCAGACCAAACGCGTCCCAGCCGATCGGCTGCAGGACGTTTTTGCCCAGCATACGCTGGTAGCGGGCGATCACGTCACCGATGGTGTAGTTACGTACGTGGCCCATGTGTAGTCGACCAGAAGGATAGGGAAGCATAGACAGGCAGTAATACTTCTCTTTGCTCTCGTCTTCGGTTACTTCAAATGTGCGCTTCTCATCCCAATGAAGCTGTACTTTGGATTCTATCTCTTCCGGGCGGTATTGCTCTTGCATGGCAGCCAGTGGTCCTGTTTTCAATACGGCTACAAATGTAGCGTTGAGGTGGTTTTTCAGATCCGCATAGCATAGCCCAAACGTCCGCGTCAAAACAGCCTTTCGCGCACTCGACGTTGAAATGATGCCCGGATTATTCATACATTAATTTACAGAGTTTGTGGGCGTATTAGCAAAGCAAGGAACAAAGAACGTCTATTATTATAGTCAGTTAACGACCCGGGAGATGAAACGATGAACAAGGTTGCTCAATATTACCGTGAACTGGTCGCGTCACTGAGCGAACGCCTGCGCAATGGCGAACGTGATATCGACGCACTGGTGGAACAGGCGCGCGAGCGCGTAATAAAAACAGGGGAGTTAACGCGAACCGAGGTCGATGAGCTGACGCGAGCTGTAAGACGTGACCTGGAAGAGTTCGCCATGAGCTATGAAGAGAGCCTGAAAGAAGAATCTGACAGCGTCTTTATGCGGGTGATTAAAGAAAGCTTATGGCAGGAGCTGGCAGATATCACCGATAAAACGCAGCTTGAATGGCGCGAAGTTTTCCCGGACCTCAATCATCATGGGGTTTATCACAGCGGAGAAGTGGTCGGGCTGGGAAATCTGGTCTGCGAGAAATGTCACTTCCATCTCCCGATCTACACACCGGAAGTGCTGACGCTATGCCCGAAATGTGGTCATGACCAGTTCCAGAGACGCCCGTTTGAGCCGTAATAGTCTGATTTCGCACAGCAATAAAGAGAATATGGGCCGAATGAAATTCCCCGGCCCTTGTTTTTATCTCTACAGTAAATCTTCAGTCTCACGAATTTCCTGACTGACATCTCTGGTTCCGGATGACTGAACTTTACGATACAGGTCGAGAGCCTGTCGGAGATCGACAGGTCTTCCTTCTCCGTAGTGATACATAATGGCCAGGTTATACCAGGCAGTGGCGTCATTGCATTCAGCGGCTTTCGTAAACCATTCAAAGGCAGCCTGATAATCTTTCTCAACGCCTTGTCCGTGTTTATACATATAACCGATGTTGACGTAAGCGCCGACGCTTTCCTGAGCGGCAGCCTTCAGATACCAGTACATCGCTTGCTTATAGTCCTGGTCCACCCCTTCGCCAGCGTTATAATCCCATGCAATTTGAAACTGGGCGTGCCGATTACTCTGCTGTGCGCTTTTCAAATACCAGAATGCGGCGAGTGTCTTGTTTTGAGCAACGCCTTTTCCGTCTTCATAAAGATCGGCCAGATTGTTTTGCGCGTCACTATGGCCTTGTAATGCAGCTTGTTTGTACCAGAAAAATGCCAGCGCATAGTCTTTTGCGACTCCGTTGCCATTTCTGTACATCCACCCAAGATTATTTTGCGCATAAGACATTCCGCTCTCCGCGGCTATCTGATACCAGACAACCGCTTCTTTATAATTGGGGTCTTCTCCACGATCCAGTATCCAGCCAAGGGCGTTGGAAGCGAAAGTATGGCCTTGTAGGGCAGTTTTTTTCAGCCAAAAGATGGCATGCTCATTATCTTTATGACGGCTTTTATCCTCAGTATACTTTTGTCCTAAGGAATATTGTGCTTCACAATGACCTTGCTCGGCGGCCAGCTTCAGCCAGTAAAAGGCCTTTTCGTCGTCCGGAGAGTCAATTGCGCTATCGCGATTATAATAAAACCCAACAATATATTGAGCCTCGCAATCGCCTTTTTCAGCACGTTCGATAATCTCATCTATTGATAAATTATCGCAGCAACTTGACGTAAAAATCATTATCATTTCCTTATGGTTGTAGATAAAACATATTATATTTTATGTGTTCCATTTTTGCGTAAGCCTTATTTTATGCGTATTATGTCGCGTCAGAAAAGTATAAATAACTGAGTCTCGAAATGTAGTTTACATTCATTAAATGAATGTTTAAGGATAAATTATATGGACATGGGGTCGCAAAAAATATTGTTTGCACTTTCCACTCCGATGGAAATACGCAATGAATGCTGTTTACCTTCGCATTCATCCCCCAAAATGTATTTAGGTACATGCTTTTTTGACCTTTCTTCCTCATGGGGAATTGATGACCGTGATGACCTGCTACGCACAATTCACCGAATGATCGAGAACGGTCATGCCGCTCGGTTGGCAGGGTTTTATCACCGCTGGTTTCGTTATTCTCCATGTGAATGGCGTGACTATCTTGCTGAATTAAATGAGCAAGGTCAGGCTTATGCGCAATTTGTCGCCAGCACAGCCGAATGCTGTGGTGAGGGAGGAATTAAAGCATGGGATTATGTCCGGATGGGTTTTTTAAGTCGAATGGGCGTACTTAATAACTGGTTGAGTGAAGAAGAAAGTCTATGGATCCAGTCGCGTATTCATCTACGGGCTCTACGTTATTATAGTAACTGGCGGCAATACTTTGCCGGTTATACCTTTGGTCGGCAATATTGGCAGTCTCCCGAAGATGATCATCTGCCTTTATTACGCGAATTCTTAGCGCGTAAAGAATACGACGATTCCGGCAATGGGTAATGCTGCCAACTTACTGATTTAGTGTATGATGGTGATTTTAAGGTGCTTGCGTGGCTTCCATTTCCATCAGATGTCCTTCCTGCTCCGCTACTGAAGGCGTGGTGCGTAACGGCAAAAGCACTGCCGGACATCAGCGCTATCTCTGCTCTCATTGCCGTAAAACATGGCAACTACAGTTCACTTACACCGCCTCTCAGCCCGGTACGCACCAGAAAATCATTGATATGGCCATGAATGGCGTCGGA
>NZ_MDGW01000593.1:0-16787 GCF_001712525.1 Shigella sp. FC1661 | reverse complement strand
GTACCGGGCTGAGAGGCGGTGTAAGTGAACTGTAGTTGCCATGTTTTACGGCAATGAGAGCAGAGATAGCGCTGATGTCCGGCAGTGCTTTTGCCGTTACGCACCACGCCTTCAGTAGCGGAGCAGGAAGGACATCTGATGGAAATGGAAGCCACGCAAGCACCTTAAAATCACCATCATACACTAAATCAGTAAGTTGGCAGCATTACCAATAGAGACACTTAAATTGACATTGTCTTTTTTTGCCTCTTCTTTCATGGCATTCGCAAGATCAATATAGAAAGGATGTTGCTGTGTTAATAATGACGCACCAATTTTATACTCTTTTGCCAACGAATTTTGCGAGAACAATGCCAGGCTCACCAACATAGCTGAACCAAGTAATTTAATATTTTTCATAAACAATCCTCATTGTTTTTGTAGGGTACAACGTCTTAAATTTTTCCTTCACTACCACAGACACCAATAATACGAGTTACGACTTCTTTCATGGCGGCCTTTGCGGGCTGCATATAGTGGCGTGGATCATTTGCCGCAGGATTGTTGTAGAAATATCCTTTTAACGCATCGGCAAACGCAATTTTCAATTCTGTCGCGACATTCACTTTACAAATACCGCGGCGAATACAGTGCTGAACGTCCTGTTCTGATAAGCCCGAAGCACCATGCAACACCAGTGGAATCTCCACTCGCTGACGAATCTGTTCCAGCCGCACAAAATCCAGTCGTGGTTCATGCGCATATAAACCATGTGCTGTGCCGATTGCTACGGCCAGGGAGTCAATTTGGGTACGTTGAACAAACTCTGCAGCTGCGGCTGGTGAGGTATAAGCGGAATCTTTTTCATCCACCAGCAGATCGTCCTCCTGGCCGCCAAGACGCCCTAGCTCGACCTCAACGCTAACATCAAAGCGATGGCAAAAGGTGGTAACTTCTTGCACTCGCGCAATGTTGTCTTCAAATGGCAAATGGGAGCCATCAATCATGACAGAACGGATCCCTGCGCGAACCTTGTTAAAAATGTCATCACTCTCTTCATGATGGTCGAGATGCAGGACTAACGGCAGGTTGTACTCGCGAGCCAGCGATTGTACTAACGAAATTAAACTTCCCACGCCACCATAACGATAAGTACCGGGTGTTCCCGCCAGCATAACGGGAGAGCGAAGTTGTGCAGCGCTCTCAACAACTACCTGTAAAGTTTCAAGGTTATGAATGTTGAAAGCGGGGACGGCATATCCCTCTGACTGGGCTTTTTTCAGCATGTTTTTGCTTGAAATGATGTACATCGCAGCTCCTGTTATTTGTCGTTCGCCTTACAAAATGAAGAAAGAGAATATTCACTTTCATTTTGAAAGCAAACTAGCACAGCAAAAGCGGCAAAAAGCGTGATGCATGTCGAATATCATCAAAATAACTTACAAAAAATAACTTAATTTGTTTTTCACTTTACAAGTGAAACCAATAACATCTCTGCATAAATATGAATAAATTCATTTATTTTTCAATGAATTAATCTATTTTTGTTGCGATTTTTGACCCATGATTTTCTTTTCGAATTGTCGATATTATTGAAGGATAACTTTCAAAGAAAAATACAAGGGGCTATAGTGTTACGCATTAAAGGCCAATGAAGAGTGTTAACGTGCCGAGAAAATCGTCTAACCTACTGAAACGCAGATTAAAAATTGCAGAAATTGTTGCCGCCCAAGGTGAAATCAAAGTTGATGACTTATCTGCGCAACTTGGTGTCTCTGGCGTGACGATCCGCGGCGATCTCAGTTATCTGGAGCAACAGGGATATTTAAAGCGATCATTTGGCGGTGCTATTGCGACACCACTCTCCTCTGAACCAGAAGCGATACAACCGATCGCGCCATTGTCTCTGGCACAACAAATGGAAATAGCACGACATTGCGCACGGTTAATTCGCGATCGTGACACGCTATTTCTTGGACATGGGACAATCTGCCGTAAGATCATTCCATTGCTCAGCGAAGTGAAAAAACTGCGTCTGATCACCAACGATCCCGAACATGCGCTGCTGGCAAATCAGTTTATTGATGGCGAAATAATACTGGCTGGCAGTGAAATGCTGCGCCCCGACACCGCACTGGCCGGAAAACCGCTTGAACAGGCACTTCAGCATTTCACCATTACACATAGCATTCTGGAAATCAACCATCTGGATGCTGATGGTACTTTAAATATCAACGTTCCCAGACTGGCCGCTGCCTGGCAGCTCTGTTTCGATCATGCCCAGAATAAGACGGTTATCGTTGCCGCCGATCCTGCGCCATCAACGGCTGCTATCGGGCATTTGCATCAGGCAGAAAATGTGATCGTCAGCCGCAGCATTAACGAACAATATCAGCAACAATTGCAGTCGGCTGATTTCGTTATCCTTTATACCAGTAATGAGTGCTTTACCTGGTCCAATCGCGAAAGGCTTCAGGAATGAGAGGGGTTTTGTGACAATAACTATCTGCGCTATGGGCGAATTGCTGGCCGAGTTTTTGTCCCGCAACCCACATCAAAAATTCACTCAGCCTGGGGAGTTTATCGGGCCATTTCCCAGCGGTGCGCCAGCAATTTTTGCTGCTCAGGTGGCAAAACTGTCCCATCGGGCCATCTTCTTCGGATGTGTTGGTAATGATGATTTTGGCCGACTCATTATAGAGCGCCTCCGTCATGAAGGTGTCATTACCGATGGGATCCATGTTATGAACAATGCCGTCACAGGTACGGCGTTCGTGAGTTATCAAAATCCCCAGCAGCGCGATTTCGTCTTTAATATCCCTAACAGCGCCTGCGGCTTGTTTACTGCTGAGCACATTGATAAGGATCTGCTAAAACAGTGTAACCATCTCCATATTGTGGGCTCATCGTTGTTCTCATTTCGCATGATCGATGTCATGCGTAAAGCAATAACGACGATCAAATCGGCTGGCGGCACCGTTTCTTTCGATCCCAATATTCGCAAAGAGATGCTGAGCATTCCTGAAATGGCGCAGGCTCTCGATTATTTGATTGAATATACGGATATTTTCATCCCCAGCGAAAGCGAACTCCCTTTCTTCGCGCGTCACAAAAATCTGTCAGAAGAACAGATTGTTAGCGATCTTCTCCACGGCGGCGTAAAACATGTGGCGATAAAACGCGCCCAGCGTGGGGCCAGCTATTACAAGCTTAAAAACGGTACATTACACGCCCAGCATGTTACAGGCCACGATATCGAAATTATCGATCCAACGGGTGCAGGCGACTGCTTTGGCGCAACGTTTATCACTCTTTTCTTATCCGGTTTCCCGGCACATAAGGCACTGCAATATGCAAATGCCAGCGGCGCGCTCGCCGTAATGCGGCAAGGTCCGATGGAAGGGATATCCTCACTGGCTGACATTGAAGACTTTTTGCAGCAGCACTGAACGGCAATTTTCTGTCAGATTATTTTCCCTGCCTGAAGAGTTGCCGTAGAATTGCCCGTTTCTCGTATCCCCCCATGAGGAGGAACCCTTCCGTGGACACTCGTTTTGTTCAGGCCCATAAAGAGGCGCGCTGGGCGCTGGGGCTGACCCTTTTGTATCTGGCAGTTTGGTTAGCAGCCGCTTACTTACCTGACGTTGCCCCCGGTTTTACCGGCTTTCCGCGCTGGTTTGAGATGGCCTGCATCCTGACGCCGCTGCTGTTTATTGGACTGTGCTGGGCGATGGTGAAATTTATCTATCGCGATATCCCACTGGAGGATGACGATGCAGCTTGAAGTGATTCTACCGCTG
Source organism: Shigella sp. FC1661 (assembly GCF_001712525.1). Classification (NCBI taxonomy): domain Bacteria; kingdom Pseudomonadati; phylum Pseudomonadota; class Gammaproteobacteria; order Enterobacterales; family Enterobacteriaceae; genus Shigella; species Shigella sp. FC1661. The sequence goes on along the minus strand of NZ_MDGW01000593.1, from coordinate 13,008 downwards.
GTCGCCTATCTGGTGGTGGTGTTCGGTATCTCTGTTTATGCGATGCGTAAACGGAGCACCGGTACCTTCCTTAATGAGTATTTCCTCGGCAGCCGCTCTATGGGCGGTATTGTGCTGGCGATGACGCTCACCGCGACCTATATCAGTGCAAGTTCGTTTATCGGCGGGCCTGGAGCTGCTTATAAATACGGCCTGGGTTGGGTATTGCTGGCGATGATTCAGCTTCCTGCAGTCTGGCTTTCGCTCGGTATTCTCGGCAAGAAGTTCGCGATTCTTGCGCGCCGCTACAATGCAGTGACGCTGAACGACATGCTGTTTGCCCGCTACCAGAGTCGTCTTCTGGTGTGGCTGGCGAGTTTGAGTTTGCTGGTTGCGTTCGTTGGGGCAATGACCGTGCAGTTTATCGGCGGTGCGCGCCTGCTGGAAACCGCGGCGGGTATTCCTTATGAAACCGGGCTGCTGATTTTCGGTATCAGCATTGCGTTGTATACCGCCTTTGGCGGCTTTCGCGCCAGCGTGCTGAACGACACCATGCAAGGGCTTGTGATGCTGATTGGCACCGTTGTGCTGCTTATTGGCGTGGTACATGCCGCAGGTGGTTTAAGTAATGCGGTAGAGACGCTGCAAACCATCGATCCGCAACTGGTTACGCCACAAGGCGCTGACGATATTCTGTCGCCTGCCTTTATGACGTCGTTCTGGGTACTGGTGTGCTTTGGCGTGATTGGCCTGCCGCATACTGCGGTGCGCTGTATCTCTTATAAAGACAGCAAAGCGGTACACCGGGGGATCATCATCGGTACGATTGTAGTCGCAATCCTGATGTTCGGTATGCACCTGGCCGGAGCGTTAGGTCGTGCAGTGATCCCCGATCTCACCGTACCGGATCTGGTGATCCCGACGTTAATGGTAAAAGTGCTGCCACCGTTTGCTGCCGGGATCTTTCTGGCTGCACCTATGGCTGCGATCATGTCGACAATTAACGCCCAATTGCTACAAAGTTCCGCTACGATCATTAAAGATCTCTATCTGAATATCCGTCCGGATCAAATGCAAAACGAGACGCGTCTGAAGCGGATGTCGGCGGTAATTACGTTAGTTCTCGGCGCGTTGCTGCTGCTTGCCGCCTGGAAGCCGCCAGAAATGATCATCTGGCTGAATTTGCTGGCCTTCGGTGGGTTGGAAGCCGTTTTCCTGTGGCCGCTGGTGCTGGGTCTTTACTGGGAACGCGCCAACGCCAAAGGCGCGCTAAGTGCGATGATCGTTGGCGGCGTGCTGTATGCCGTACTCGCGACGCTGAATATTCAGTACCTGGGCTTCCACCCTATCGTGCCCTCGTTACTACTAAGTTTGCTGGCTTTCCTGGTCGGAAACCGTTTCGGTACATCCGTCCCGCAAGCTACCGTTTTGACTACTGATAAATAAAGAGTTTTGCCATGCCTTGGATCCAACTGAAACTGAACACCACCGGCGCGAACGCTGAAGATCTTAGCGATGCGCTGATGGAAGCGGGTGCCGTTTCTATCACTTTTCAGGATACCCACGATACGCCAGTATTTGAGCCGCTGCCGGGCGAAACGCGCCTGTGGGGCGACACCGATGTGATTGGTCTGTTCGACGCTGAAACCGATATGAACGACGTGGTGGCGATTCTGGAAAACCATCCGCTGCTCGGCGCAGGCTTCGCGCATAAAATCGAACAACTGGAAGATAAAGACTGGGAGCGCGAATGGATGGATAATTTCCACCCGATGCGCTTTGGTGAACGACTGTGGATCTGCCCAAGCTGGCGTGATGTGCCGGACGAAAACGCCGTCAACGTGATGTTAGACCCAGGGCTGGCGTTTGGTACGGGTACCCATCCAACTACCTCTCTGTGCCTACAATGGCTCGACAGCCTCGATTTAACTGGTAAAACAGTCATCGACTTTGGCTGCGGTTCCGGCATTCTGGCTATCGCGGCGCTGAAACTGGGTGCAGCAAAAGCCATTGGTATTGATATCGATCCGCAGGCGATTCAGGCTAGCCGCGACAACGCCGAACGTAATGGCGTTTCTGACCGTCTGGAACTCTACTTACCGAAAGATCAGCCAGAAGAAATGAAAGCCGACGTGGTGGTCGCGAACATCCTTGCAGGCCCATTACGTGAACTGGCACCGTTAATCAGCGTCCTGCCGGTTTCAGGCGGTTTGCTGGGCCTTTCCGGTATTCTGGCAAGCCAGGCAGAGAGCGTTTGTGAAGCTTATGCCGATAGCTTCGCACTGGACCCGGTCGTGGAAAAAGAAGAGTGGTGCCGTATTACCGGTCGTAAGAATTAACCTTCGCATCGCCGTAGGGTGACGCGGGGCGAAGTGCGAGCAAGCTCACAAAAGGCACGTAAATTTGCCGGTTATTTACGCAAATTTGCGTGCCAAAATTTTCATTCATAAAGAAAAATTGAGAACTTACTCAAATTTCTTTGAATGTAAATTTTAGTCACTATTTTCTAATATGATGATTTTTATGAGTAATTATCGCACCACGCTCATTTTAAATGCAATTCTTTGATCCATCTCAGAGGATTGGTCAAAGTTTGGCCTTTCATCTCGTGCAAAAAATGCGTAATATACGCCGCCTTGCAGTCACAGTATGGTCATTTCTTAACTCATGCGCATCGGACAATATCAGCTCAGAAATCGCCTGATCGCAGCGCCCATGGCTGGCATTACAGACAGACCTTTTCGGACGTTGTGCTACGAGATGGGAGCCGGATTGACAGTATCCGAGATGATGTCTTCTAACCCACAGGTTTGGGAAAGCGACAAATCTCGTTTACGGATGGTGCACATTGATGAACCCGGTATTCGCACCGTGCAAATTGCTGGTAGCGATCCGAAAGAAATGGCAGATGCAGCACGTATTAACGTGGAAAGCGGTGCCCAGATTATTGATATCAATATGGGTTGCCCGGCTAAAAAAGTGAATCGCAAGCTCGCAGGTTCAGCCCTCTTGCAGTACCCGGATGTCGTTAAATCGATCCTTACCGAGGTCGTCAATGCAGTGGACGTTCCTGTTACCCTGAAGATTCGCACTGGCTGGGCACCGGAACACCGTAACTGCGAAGAGATTGCCCAACTGGCTGAAGACTGTGGCATTCAGGCTCTGACCATTCATGGCCGTACACGCGCCTGTTTGTTCAATGGAGAAGCTGAGTACGACAGTATTCGGGCAGTTAAGCAGAAAGTTTCCATTCCGGTTATCGCGAATGGCGACATTACTGACCCGCTTAAAGCCAGAGCTGTGCTCGACTATACAGGGGCGGATGCCCTGATGATAGGCCGCGCAGCTCAGGGAAGACCCTGGATCTTTCGGGAAATCCAGCATTATCTGGACACTGGGGAGTTGCTGCCCCCACTGCCTTTGGCAGAGGTTAAGCGCTTGCTTTGCGCGCACGTTCGGGAACTGCATGACTTTTATGGTCCGGCAAAAGGGTACCGAATTGCACGTAAACACGTTTCCTGGTATCTCCAGGAACACGCTCCAAATGACCAGTTTCGGCGCACATTCAACGCCATTGAGGATGCTAGCGAACAGCTGGAGGCGTTGGAGGCATACTTCGAAAATTTTGCGTAAACAGAAATAAAGAGCTGACAGAACTATGTTCGAACAACGCGTAAATTCTGACGTACTGACCGTTTCTACCGTTAACTCTCAGGATCAGGTAACCCAAAAACCCCTGCGTGACTCGGTTAAACAGGCACTGAAGAACTATTTTGCTCAACTGAATGGTCAGGATGTGAATGACCTCTATGAGCTGGTACTGGCTGAAGTAGAACAGCCCCTGTTGGACATGGTGATGCAATACACCCGTGGTAACCAGACCCGTGCTGCGCTGATGATGGGCATCAACCGTGGTACGCTGCGTAAAAAATTGAAAAAATACGGCATGAACTAATTCAGGTTAGCTAAATGCTTGATTAAAAAGGCGCTACTCGGCATGGGGAAGCGCCTTTTTTATAGGTGTCACAAAGGGAGTGACCATGAGAACAGGATGTGAACCGACCCGGTTTGGTAATGAAGCTAAGACCATTATTCACGGTGATGCGCTTGCCGAACTTAAAAAGATCCCCGCCGAAAGTGTCGATCTGATCTTTGCCGACCCACCATATAACATCGGTAAAAATTTTGATGGTCTGATCGAAGCCTGGAAAGAAGATCTGTTTATCGACTGGCTGTTTGAAGTGATTGCAGAGTGCCACCGCGTTCTGAAAAAGCAGGGCAGCATGTACATCATGAACAGCACGGAAAACATGCCCTTTATCGATCTCCAGTGCCGCAAGCTTTTTACCATCAAAAGTCGCATCGTCTGGTCATATGACAGTTCTGGAGTACAGGCGAAAAAACACTACGGCTCCATGTACGACCCCATCCTGATGATGGTGAAAGACGCAAAGAACTACACATTCAACGGTGATGCTATTCTGGTAGAAGCCAAAACCGGATCGCAGCGCGCGTTGATCGATTATCGCAAAAATCCTCCACAGCCATACAATCATCAAAAAGTACCGGGTAACGTCTGGGATTTTCCGCGCGTGCGTTATTTGATGGATGAATATGAGAACCACCCGACGCAAAAACCGGAAGCCTTACTGAAACGCATTATTCTCGCCTCTTCCAACCCAGGCGATATCGTTCTCGACCCGTTTGCCGGTAGCTTTACTACCGGTGCCGTAGCCGTCTCCAGCGGGCGAAAATTCATTGGTATTGAGATCAACAGCGAGTACATCAAAATGGGGCTTCGACGGCTGGATGTCGCGTCGCATTACTCTGCGGAAGAACTGGCGAAAGTGAAAAAAAGAAAGACCGGCAACCTGTCAAAACGAAGCCGGTTAAGCGAAGTTGACCCCGATCTCATTGCAAAGTAAAGGAAGTGTAAGCCTGGTTTTCAGATTATTCATTTCGTGTATATTTCCTGCCAGACTTGGTTAAACATGCACAGGCTCAGGTAATGATTCGCAAGTATTGGTGGCTCGTCGTTTTCGCTGTCTTCGTTTTTCTGTTTGATACTTTACTGATGCAGTGGATTGAACTGCTGACAACAGAAACAGACAAATGCCGTAATATGAACTCAGTTAATCCACTAAAACTGGTTAACTGTGACGAACTGAATTTTCAGGACAGAATGTGAATTTACATGACACTTAATTCATTCGTTTGATGAATTAATTTCGTTATGTTTTCATCTGGCATGAACATTCTTAATACGTTATCGACCAGCGCGGGTGCTTGTTTATAAAGATCATAACCCGCCATATTCATTAACCAGTTTTGAACAATTCCGCTGAAGGCACCATTAATAATAATCATCACAACATCTAAATCGAGGTTATTTGCTACACAACCTTGTTGCTGACACGCCTGCAATACTTCGCGGAGAGTCTGCGGATTAAAGCCCATCTTTTCGCGTATCACTCCCTCGGCCAGCATCTCATCATTAAATTCACATTTGTGATATAAGATTTTCAGCAACGCCTGCTGGCGGGGAATTTTGGCAATATATTGCAAGCCGACAATCAATTTTTCACGCAATTGTTGAAACGGGTCATGCTCTAATCCAGCCGTCAAGTGTTCCTGGATTAACTCCCGCAATGAAGGCTGTTGCAACCACATCTCATTAAACAGTTGAGTCTTGTTTTCGAAGTGCCAGTAGATAGCGCCACGCGTAACGTTAGCGGCGTCGGCAATGTCGTTGAGCGTCGTCTTGCTTACGCCATGCTGCGCAAACTGGGCGATGGCAGTTTCAATCAGTTCTTGCCGGGTCTTCAGAGCTTCGGCTTTGGTTCTTTTTGCCATGATTAATTATTCAGGAAATAAATATATTCGACACAGGGTGAGAAAATAGCGAAGGTTAATCTATCATCTAATGTGTATTTATACGAGAGGGTAACATTGAGTTGCTATAAATCGTCAAATAAACAATGTATATTATTTACCTAAAATACATTCGCCACATGAATATATATTTCAATTTACGAGGTTTTAATTCTGCCTCTTTCAACCCGCGTCAAAATAAAACAGTAGAATATTAATCTTTTTTTGCGTTTATGTGCCTTGAGACGCCAGTATTCATAACTATTCCTTACATCGACGAATGATAATTTGTAGGATAGCAAACTGTATTTTTCTTTCTGCGAGTTAACGCGTTGCCTTTCTGGGTAAATAACGCGCTTTTGGTTTTTTGAGGAATAGTAATGACGAAACATGCCAGGTTTTTCCTCCTGCCCTCCTTTATTCTGATCTCCGCGGCTTTAATCGCCGGTTGTAACGATAAGGGAGAAGAGAAAGCTCACGTCGGTGAACCGCAGGTTACCGTTCATATTGTGAAAACGGCCCCGTTAGAAGTTAAGACTGAATTACCAGGCCGCACCAATGCTTACCGTATAGCCGAAGTTCGCCCACAGGTTAGCGGGATCGTACTGAATCGTAATTTCACTGAAGGCAGCGATGTACAAGCAGGCCAGTCCCTGTACCAGATCGATCCCGCGACCTATCAGGCAAATTATGACAGCGCGAAAGGCGAACTGGCGAAAAGTGAAGCCGCCGCCGCCATCGCGCATTTGACGGTAAAACGTTACGTTCCGCTCGTGGGTACGAAATACATCAGCCAGCAGGAGTACGACCAGGCCATTGCTGATGCTCGCCAGGCCGATGCCGCCGTGATTGCCGCAAAAGCCACAGTCGAAAGCGCTCGCATCAATCTCGCTTATACCAAAGTGACTGCGCCAATTAGCGGACGTATCGGCAAATCGACCGTGACCGAAGGCGCTCTTGTCACTAATGGGCAAACGACTGAACTGGCGACTGTCCAGCAGCTCGATCCTATCTACGTTGATGTGACCCAATCCAGCAACGATTTTATGAGGCTGAAGCAATCCGTAGAGCAAGGAAATTTGCATAAGGAAAACGCCACCAGCAACGTAGAGTTGGTCATGGAAAACGGTCAAACCTATCCCCTGAAAGGTACGCTGCAATTCTCTGATGTGACCGTTGATGAAAGCACCGGCTCCATAACCCTACGTGCTGTCTTCCCTAACCCGCAACATACGCTTTTGCCGGGTATGTATGTGCGTGCACGGATTGATGAAGGCGTCCAACCTGACGCCATTCTTATCCCGCAACAAGGCGTTAGCCGCACACCGCGTGGTGATGCAACCGTGCTGATTGTTAACGATAAAAGTCAGGTGGAAGCGCGCCCTGTCGTTGCCAGTCAGGCGATTGGCGATAAATGGTTGATTAGCGAAGGTCTGAAATCTGGCGATCAAGTCATTGTCAGCGGCCTGCAAAAAGCGCGTCCGGGAGAGCAGGTTAAAGCCACTACCGATACCCCCGCAGATACTGCATCGAAGTAAGGTAATCTGACATGGCAAACTTTTTTATTCGACGACCGATATTTGCATGGGTGCTGGCCATTATTCTGATGATGGCGGGCGCACTGGCGATCCTACAATTGCCCGTCGCTCAGTATCCAACCATTGCACCGCCTGCGGTTTCTGTTTCGGCAAACTATCCAGGTGCTGATGCGCAGACCGTGCAGGATACGGTGACGCAGGTTATCGAACAGAATATGAATGGTATCGATAACCTGATGTATATGTCCTCCACCAGCGATTCCGCCGGTAGCGTGACAATTACTCTTACCTTCCAGTCCGGGACCGATCCTGATATCGCGCAAGTGCAGGTGCAGAACAAACTCCAGCTCGCCACGCCGTTGCTGCCGCAGGAGGTTCAGCAGCAGGGGATCAGTGTTGAAAAGTCCAGTAGCAGCTATTTGATGGTGGCGGGTTTTGTCTCTGATAACCCAGGCACCACACAGGACGATATCTCGGACTATGTGGCCTCTAACGTTAAAGATACGCTTAGCCGTCTGAATGGCGTCGGTGACGTACAGCTTTTCGGCGCACAGTATGCGATGCGTATCTGGCTGGACGCCGATCTGCTAAACAAATATAAACTGACACCGGTTGATGTGATTAACCAGTTGAAGGTACAGAACGATCAGATCGCTGCCGGACAGTTGGGCGGAACGCCAGCGTTACCAGGGCAACAGTTGAATGCCTCGATTATTGCTCAAACGCGGTTAAAAAATCCGGAAGAATTCGGCAAATTGACCCTGCGCGTAAACAGTGACGGCTCGGTGGTACGCCTGAAAGATGTCGCACGGGTTGAACTTGGCGGTGAAAACTATAACGTTATCGCTCGTATCAACGGAAAACCGGCGGCGGGCCTGGGGATTAAGCTGGCAACCGGCGCGAATGCTCTCGATACCGCGAAAGCCATTAAGGCAAAACTGGCGGAATTACAGCCATTCTTCCCGCAGGGAATGAAGGTTCTCTACCCTTATGACACCACGCCATTCGTCCAGCTTTCTATTCACGAAGTGGTAAAAACGCTGTTCGAAGCCATTATGCTGGTGTTCCTGGTGATGTATCTGTTCTTGCAGAATATGCGAGCAACGCTGATCCCCACCATTGCGGTACCCGTGGTGTTGTTAGGGACGTTTGCCATCCTCGCCGCTTTTGGTTACTCCATCAACACACTAACGATGTTCGGGATGGTGCTTGCCATCGGGCTGCTCGTCGATGATGCGATAGTGGTGGTGGAGAACGTCGAGCGCGTGATGATGGAGGATAAGCTCCCGCCAAAAGAAGCGACGGAAAAATCGATGTCGCAAATTCAGGGCGCACTGGTGGGTATCGCGATGGTGCTGTCAGCGGTATTTATTCCGATGGCATTCTTCGGCGGTTCTACTGGGGCAATTTATCGCCAGTTCTCTATCACCATCGTTTCGGCAATGGCACTTTCTGTTCTGGTGGCATTGATTCTTACCCCTGCGTTATGTGCAACGCTGCTTAAACCCGTCTCTGCTGAGCATCACGAAAATAAGGGCGGTTTCTTCGGCTGGTTTAATACCACCTTCGATCATAGCGTTAACCACTACACCAACAGCGTCGGCAAAATCCTCGGTTCCACAGGACGATATTTACTGATCTATGCGCTGATTGTTGCAGGAATGGTGGTGTTGTTTTTACGTCTTCCTTCTTACCTGAAGAGGATCAGGGTGTCTTTCTGACCATGATTCAGTTACCCGCTGGCGCGACGCAAGAGCGGACGCAAAAAGTGTTGGATCAAGTGACGGATTACTATCTGAAGAACGAGAAAGCGAACGTTGAAAGTGTCTTTACGGTTAACGGCTTTAGCTTCAGCGGCTAGGCACAAAACGCCGGTATGGCCTTCGTCAGTCTGAAACCGTGGGAAGAGCGTAATGGTGATGAAAACAGTGCGGAAGCGGTAATCCATCGTGCCAAAATGGAATTGGGCAAGATCCGCGACGGTTTTGTCATTCCATTCAATATGCCAGCCATTGTTGAACTGGGCACGGCAACGGGTTTCGACTTTGAGTTAATTGATCAGGCTGGGCTGGGTCACGATGCCCTAACCCAGGCCCGTAACCAGTTGCTTGGTATGGCGGCGCAACATCCTGCCAGCTTAGTCAGCGTGCGTCCTAATGGCCTGGAAGACACCGCGCAGTTTAAACTGGAAGTTGACCAGGAAAAGGCGCAGGCATTAAGTGTTTCACTTTCTGACATCAATCAGACCATTTCAACGGCGTTGGGTGGGACTTACGTTAACGACTTCATCGACCGTGGTCGCGTGAAAAAGGTGTATGTTCAGGCGGATGCCAAATTCCGTATGCTGCCAGAAGATGTCGATAAACTTTATGTCCGCAGCGCCAACGGCGAAATGGTGCCATTCTCGGCCTTTACCACTTCACATTGGGTGTATGGCTCTCCGCGACTGGAACACTACAACGGTCTGCCGTCAATGGAGATTCAGGGGGAAGCCGCGCCAGGAACCAGTTCCGGCGATGCCATGGCGTTGATGGAAAACCTTGCGTCAAAATTACCTGCGGGCATTGGTTATGACTGGACGGGTATGTCGTATCAGGAACGCTTATCGGGAAACCAGGCTCCCGCTCTGGTAGCAATTTCCTTTGTGGTTGTTTTCCTGTGCCTTGCTGCACTCTATGAAAGCTGGTCAATTCCTGTCTCGGTTATGTTGGTCGTGCCGTTAGGGATTGTCGGCGTGCTGCTGGCGGCGACACTCTTTAATCAAAAAAATGACGTCTACTTTATGGTGGGCTTGCTAACGACAATTGGCTTGTCGGCCAAAAACGCTATTTTGATTGTTGAGTTCGCTAAAGATCTCATGGAGAAAGAGGGTAAAGGTGTTGTTGAAGCGACACTAATGGCAGTACGTATGCGTCTGCGTCCTATCCTGATGACCTCTCTCGCCTTTATTCTCGGCGTATTACCGCTAGCTATCAGTAACGGTGCAGGCAGTGGCGCGCAGAACGCAGTGGGTATCGGGGTAATGGGCGGAATGGTCTCTGCAACGTTGCTGGCAATCTTCTTCGTACCGGTGTTCTTTGTGGTGATCCGCCGTTGCTTTAAAGGATAAATCAGAAACATAAAGGCACTTTCGGATGCCTTTATTATTTTCAGTGAAACCCATAAAAATTAATAAGATATTCTTCCACTCACTCTTTAAAAACTTTCTATAGTTCCCGCTCCCTTCACTATTTTTACAATTCACATAATTTGTCATTATTCATTCCGCAATATTTATAACCTCCGGTGATAAAATGGCATTCAGCTCGTTAATAAGAGAGTTAACTTATTAAGCGTTAGCGTTTATTACTGAGGTAACACCATGAAAAGATTAATTCCTGTGGCATTGCTCACCGCATTGCTGGCGGGCTGTGCTCACGATTCGCCCTGCGTTCCGGTTTATGACGATCAGGGTCGTCTGGTTCACACCAATACCTGTATGAAAGGCACGACTCAGGATAACTGGGAAACGGCTGGGGCTATTGCCGGCGGGGCAGCGGCTGTTGCTGGCCTGACGATGGGGATCATCGCTCTGTCGAAATAACTGAACAGGGCGCGGAGTTTCGCGCTCTGTTTAACGATACAGTATCTTTACATAAGATAAAATATTGCTATATTCTGCTGGCTAATTCTCTGCTGATTTAGCATGTTATATCGCGTTATTTCGCTGCTTTCGAAATAACGCATCAATTTAACTTTCACACTTCCCACCAGAAATATACTCACGCTAACAATCATTATTCTGCTTAGTAAAACACGCGTAAATATTCTGCGCCAAAATGTGGCGCATGTTTCATTTTCGCACCATTGCGGGGCGCTGTTTTTATTATTTACTGTCTACACTCAGCTTATTGCGACGCGAAATCGTGCGCAAAAGCTGGCACTACTTTTGCTTATAAGAGGATGGCCACAGACAGGTAAAAGACGTTTCCCAAACGTCCTATAACGATAATTTTCGCCTCACAGGAAGCATTATGAAAAAGATGATGATAGCCACACTGGCTGCCGCCAGCGTGCTGCTTGCCGTTGCAAATCAGCGCATGCTGGCGCGACGCTTGATGCCGTTCAGAAAAAAGGTTTTGTGCAATGCGGGATCAGTGATGGATTACCTGGGTTCTCTTATGCCGATGCAGACGGTAAGTTTTCAGGTATTGATGTTGATGTTTGTCGTAGTGTTGCCGCTGCTGTATTTGGTGACGACACGAAAGTGAAATATACCCCACTCACAGCAAAAGAACGCTTCACGGCTTTACAGTCAGGGGAAGTGGATTTGCTCTCCCGTAATACGACCTGGACTTCATCTCGCGACGCCGGGATGGGAATGGCATTTACTGGCGTCACTTATTACGACGGCATTGGCTTCCTGACGCACGATAAAGCGGGGCTAAAAAGCGCGAAAGAACTGGATGGCGCTACCGTCTGTATTCAGGCGGGTACTGATACCGAACTCAACGTTGCCGACTATTTCAAGGCAAACAATATGAAGTACACACCGGTGACTTTCGATCGCTCTGACGAATCAGCGAAGGCACTGGAATCTGGTCGCTGCGATACGCTGGCCTCGGATCAGTCGCAACTGTATGCCCTGCGCATCAAATTAAGCAACCCAGCTGAATGGATTGTCTTACCGGAGGTTATCTCTAAAGAACCGCTTGGGCCGGTAGTTCGTCGTGGCGATGATGAATGGTTCTCGATTGTACGCTGGACGCTTTTCGCCATGCTGAATGCTGAAGAGATGGGCATCAATTCCCAGAACGTCGATGAAAAAGCGGCTAATCCAGCAACGCCTGATATGGCACATCTGCTGGGTAAAGAAGGCGATTACGGCAAGGATCTGAAGTTGGATAATAAATGGGCCTATAACATCATCAAACAGGTGGGTAACTACTCGGAAATTTTCGAGCGTAACGTAGGTTCAGAAAGCCCGCTGAAAATTAAACGTGGGCAAAATAATCTCTGGAATAACGGCGGTATTCAGTACGCGCCGCCCGTGCGTTAAGTCGGTGTGAGGTAACGAGCGTCGCTACGGCGGCGCTCTCTTCAGCGTTATGCTTTCCGAGGTTTCTATGTCTCATCGCCGCTCAACCGTTAAAGGCTCACTCTCCTTTGCCAACCCTACGGTTCGTGCCTGGTTATTCCAGATCCTTGCCGTTGTTGCTGTTGTCGGAATTGTTGGTTGGTTATTTCACAACACTGTAACGAATCTCAGTAAGCGTCAACGGAGCACCGTATTGACGCTTATTTATTGGTGAGTGCTACGTTCCATGGCAGGAGTTCGTCAACACGGTTGGAAGGCCATTCCGGCAGTACGCTCAGGATATAGCGCAGATACGCTTCCGGATCGATACCGTTCAGTCGGCAGGTGCCGATCAGCCCGTACAGTAGCGCACCACGCTCTCCACCGTGATCGCTGCCGAAGAACATAAAGTTTTTCTTTCCGAGACAGACTGCACGAAGCGCTCTTTCCGCGGCATTATTATCCGCCTCAGCCAGACCATCATCACTGAAGTTGCACAACGCAACCCAGTGCTTCCTGATATACCGGAACGCATCTCTCAGACGGCATTTTTTCGATAACGTG